>LKUH01000169.1 GCA_001412425.1 Candidatus Cloacimonas sp. SDB | reverse complement strand
AAGGTACACAAGAAGAATTTTTTCACACTTTTAATGCTCTGTACGAAAAGAAGAAACAAATTGTCTTAACCAGTGATCGCCCTCCAAAAGATATCCCTGATCTGGAAAAAAGACTTGTAACCAGGTTTGAATGGGGATTATTAGCAGATCTTAAAAGCCCTGACTTTGAAACACGTGTCGCTATTTTAAGAAAAAAAGCAGAATTCGAAAATATAAATTTAAAACAGGATGTAATTGAATTCATTGCTGAGCATATTTATAGTAATGTTAGAGCCTTGGAAGGTTCACTCATCAGAATATTGGCTTATGCTTCCTATAATAATCTGGATACAATGGATATTTCCGTAAATATGGTGAGTGAGATCTTAATCGATATGGTTTCCGATAAAATTCAGGAAGTTAATCTGGAAACTATTATGCAGAACGTTTGCGAAGCGTATAATATAAATCCCAGCCTGATTTTTGATAAAACCAGAAAAAAGAATGTATCCTTTCCCCGACAAATAGCCATGTATTTATCTAATCTGTTAATTCCGCAATTATCTCTTAAAGATATTGCTCAGTATTATAAGAGAAAAGATCATACAACTGTACTGCATGCCAAAAAAACAATAGAGGCGCAGTTCAAGGAAGACAGGGATCTTCGCATTCAGATTGAAAAGATAATTAAAGAAATCAAACGTTAGTTGTCCACTTATACACAAAATATTATGTTAATTAATGTTTATAACTTCATTTCTATTTATGAAAAATAGAATCCAGTGTATAAAGTTGAAATTCATGACCTCTTATTCACAAAATATACACAGTGAAAAATTTACACAACTTAATGAAATTAATAAAGTTAAGAAATTACTTTACAGTTATACCCCTATACACAAAACCTACTACTTCTTCTAGTTTTTTTAATATAATACAGGAGTAATAAAGAAATATGAATATGTTTAAAATTATTTTCGTAATTGTTACAATTTGTTTATTCTTTTCAGCCTGCACACAAAAAAAGAATTCTGTAGGATTCGAACCAGGAAATGAACCAAAAATTATTGAGTTTGATTATAATTATTTCGACGATTGTTTAAGTTATGAAGATTCAGTTGGAAATTATTATAACAATAATAAATTAATTGTAGGAAATTATTACTCGTCTAATTATCTGAATGAAGCTCACATTTTACTAAAGAATATATCTTTGCCAGATACAATATCAGCTCTGGAAAGTGAAGTAATTATAAAATTACAGAAAACCGGAAATTATAATTTTGCTGATATAAGTACGGCAACATTAAAGTTTGGAAGATTGTTACAAAATTGGAAAGAAAATGAAGCAACCTGGTTAAATGCTACCGATACAACCTACTGGTCAGGTGCATCAGGTTTTTCGGAAAGTGATTATGAACTTCTGGAAATAAACAATATCGCAGTTGTAGATGATTCAATATATCTGGAAATACCAAATGAACTTTTACTTGATTGGGTGGAAAATGATTCAACCAATTTTGGTTTGACGATCTTTTCGGAACAGGATGATTCTTTTCTGGAATTATTATCAGCTGAAGCTGAATCGGTTTTTCTTACCTTCAGTTATTCAATAGCAGAAGCTGATACAGTTATTGAGTACAACGAGAGTTTTACCTCTGACACTTTTATTGTATCAACTGACGAAGTTTTCCAGAGATTTAATGGTGAATTGAAATTATCCAATATTCAACCGATAAAAATGTTTATGCAGTTTAATATTTCGGACTCAGTTTTTATCAATCTGGAAAATTCCGGTATTCATAATAGTGATGATTACCGTAGAATGACAATTAACCAGGCTGAATTAATACTTTCTCCAGTTGAAGAGAGTGATTATCCTTTAGATGGTAGTATTAACGTAACACCATACCTTGTCCTGAAAGATTCACTGGATCTGGAAGACAGCAGTACACCATTGCTTACCGGAGAAGATTACGAATATTTTTATGATGGTACTTCATCCGACAGTCTTTCAACTGACCAATTGAAGATTAATCTGAAATATATTATTCAGTTCATCACTTCAGGTGAACGTGATAATAATGGGATCATGATAAAATCGATTAACGAAAACAGGGATTTTCTTAATATAAATTTTGCAGATGTTAACTATTCAGATGTTGAAAAAAGACCAAAATTAAAGATTTTATATACACCTCCCTATCTGGATGAATAATGAGGTTTTATGAATAAGATATATTTAATTCTTGTAATTCTTTTTCTGGTCCTCTCCTGTGCGGAACAGGAACTGGAGATAGTTGCAACTGTTAATGAAGAGAACCTTACTCTGGATGAATTCAGGTCTTTTTTTTCAGAAGACGAATGGAATAAACTGGATTATGAAATCAAAAGAGAACATATTAACGAATGGATTAAGCTTACTCTTTTAGCCCAGGAAGTAGATAACTCCGGATTAAGTAATGAACCTGCAGTGAAAGAGAGAATAAAAGCAGCTGTTAAAAATGTTAAAGCCAACCTACTTATTGCTCATAAAATTGCAGAAATTGAAATTACCGAAGATGACCTTTTTAATTATTATAAACTTCATAAGAGTAAATATCAGCAGAAAAGGAAAGAATTTAAAATTCAAAGAATATTTATCAAAGAAAAGACTAAATTAGACAGTGTGATGGCTTATCTAAGGCAGGGAGAACCCTTCACGGAAATAGTAAAAAAATATTCTGAAGAAACTTTAGGAAAAAGTGGAGGATATACTGGTTTCATGGGAGAAAAAGACCTGGATCAAACAATCTGGAACAGACTTAATAACCTGCAGAAATGGCATTATACAAGTGCTGAAGTAGAGGAAGGATACTATATTTTCAGATATTATGACACACAGGAAGTTGTCCTTAATAAAGATTTTACAGAAGTTGAAGATGAAATCAGGAAAATTGTTTTGGAACAGAAAAAACAAGATGTTTTTCAAAATATAGTGGAAGAATTAAAGAGAAATGCCGATATCTCAATCTCACTTTAGGAGCAGGAATGAAAAAATATCAGATTCTAACAATTGTAATTTTATTGATAACAGGTTTTCTTCAAGCTGAGGTACTGGATAGAATAATAGCCAAGGTGGGAAGAGATATTATTCTGGAAAGTGAACTGGAAACCAGAAAACAACAACTTAAAGCTGCTGAAATGCTGACTGACGAAATTCACGAAGTTGATATATTAAATGAAATGATAGAGTCTAAAATAATTTTACAGAAAGCAAGAAGCGAGCAGTATGAAGTTGATGAACTGGAAATCAATAATTTAGCCCAGGAACAGATAAACAGAATTTCCCAGGATTTTCAAAATTATGCAGATTTTGAAAAAGTTTTAATGGATGAAATGGGATTAACTGTTCCTGAATTAAAAGAATTTTATATTGAAATGATTACTGAACAAAGATTAAAAGATCAGATCATCAGCAGTGAAATTAAAACAAAAGTTCATATCACAGAAGCTGAGATCGAAGAATATTTCAATGAACATCAATCTGAAATACCATTAAAACCTGCACATGATCAGATAGGTATGATAATAAGAGAAATTAAAGTCAGTAAAGATACCCGTGAAAAGGCTTTAAAGGAGATGAACCGGATTAAAGACAGCTTGGATGAGGGAGAAGATTTCTCCAGTATTCTTAATCACCTTTCAGATTTTGGAGAAAATATCTCGGGAGGAGACCTTGGATTTTTTGGGAAAGGTAAAATGATAAAATCATTTGAAGAAGCAGCCTTTTCACTTCGACCCGGTGAAGTGAGTGAAATTGTGGAAACGATGTTCGGATTTCACATCATTAAAATGGAAGAACGCAGAGATGATGAAATCAGAGTTACCCATATTCTAAAAGAATTAGAAATAACAGAAGAAGATATTTTAAGAACAAAAGAGCTGATGGATATTATATTGGAAAAGTTGAGGGCTGGAGAAGATTTTCATAAATTAGCCCGCGAATATTCAGAAGATGATTCTTCCGCAGTGCAGGGAGGCATAATAGGGGAATTTGTTCCTGAAGAATATCCTGAATTATTTAAAGAATACCTCAATAAGCTTGACTATGGAGAATATTCCGATATTATCAGAGAAGGAAATAATTATTATATTCTGAAAAAAATTAGAAAAATAGATGAACAACCTTATACTTATGAAGAGATCTACGACAGACTGAAAAAAATAGTGTTATCCCAAAAAGAAGTTAATATTTATGAAAACTGGATAGAAGAATTAATCAGCGAATCTTACGTAGAAATTTATCTGGATAATAACTTTGAATAAAAGCAGTTTTTTTTCCAAAATAATGGAAATAATAGCGACCCTGTTTTATACTGGATATTTTCCTACCGCTCCAGGAACTATTGGTACTCTTTTTGCAGTTGCAGTTTATTTGTTGATTCCAGAGTCTTTTTTTATTAAACTTACAACTGTTCTTCCTGTCCTGATATTGCTTTCCTTACTGGGAGTTTTTATTACAGGTTCAGCTGAAAAATCAATGTCCAAAGATGACAGAAGAATCGTGTTGGATGAATTTATCGGTTTCTTTTTCGGGTTAATTTTTCTGCCAAAAAACTTGGTTTTACTTTTCATTGCCTTTATTTTATTCAGAGTATTTGACATTTTTAAGCCTGAACCGATTTTCAGGCTGCAGAAATTGAAATCGGGCTGGGGAATTATGTCCGATGATATAATGGCAGGAATTTATACAAATATCTGCCTGCGAATAATCATCAGATTATTTCCTGAAATATTAAAAATTGAATCTTAAGGAGATGTTATGAATTATTTAATTTTAGAAGCAGCACCTCAAGCCGGAGGAGGATCAATGCAATTTTTATTTACTATGGGATTAATGTTCCTGGTACTGTATTTTCTGATTTTTCGACCTCAAAGAAAAAAACAGAAAGAGCATCAGAAAATGATAGAAAATTTGCAGATACATGATACAATTATTACAACAGGTGGAATTATCGGAAAAATAGTAAATATTAAAAAAGATAAGAATATTTTGGTTGTGCGTGTTGATGAAACTAACAATACCAAAATTGAATTTCAGCGTAATGCAGTTGCCGGAGTAATTAATGAAGAAGTTAAAGGGTAAAATTTTACCTATTAAATTGTATGGTGAAGAAGTTTTAAGAAAAAAAAGTGAACCTGTTAAAGAATTAACCGAAGAAATAAATCAGTTTATTACAGATCTCACTGTGACTATGTATGAAAAAGATGGGGTAGGATTAGCTGCCCCTCAGGTGGGTAGATCTCTTCGAATTTTTGTTATTGATCCTTTCTGGTTCAAAGAAGGTCATAAAAAAGATCCCTTTGTTTTAATAAACCCTGAGTTTAAAGAATTTGAGGGTGAAACATCAATGGAGGAAGGATGTCTGAGCCTTCCCAATATTTACGCCAAAGTTGTGAGAGCGGAAAAAGTTATCATTGAAGGTCTTAATCAAAACTGGGAAAAAGTAAAAATTGAAGCTGATGATCTTTTTGCCAGAGCTCTCCAACACGAATATGACCATTTAGAGGGTATACTATTTGTTGATAAAGTTCCAAAATTAAAAAAAATACCTTTTCTGAAAGAACTGAAAAAACTGGAACAGCAAGTTAAAAACAATAATTTGACCAATAGTTAAAGCAGACTATGAAAACAGTATTCCTGGGAACACCACAATTTGCTGTTCCTTCTCTGAGATTTCTGGCAAAAACCAGACACAAGCCCTTACTTGTAATAACTCAGCCTGACAGACCCAAAGGGAGAAAACTGAAATTAAGTCCTTCAGAAATTAAAACAGCTGCTCAAGAACTGGAAATTCCTGTTTTTCAACCGGATAATGTTAATCTGCCTGAAAACCTGGAAACTCTTGAAAAAATAGCCCCTGACGTTATTATAACTGTAGCTTATGGAAGTTATCTAAAAAAAAAAATCAGAAATTTACCCAGATTTGGCTGTATCAATCTTCATCCTTCACTTCTACCACGCTATAGAGGTGCAGCTCCAATAAATTATGCCCTCTTCAACGGTGAAAAAAAAACCGGTATCTCAATTTTTAAGATAAATGCCAGAATGGATGCAGGACCGATTCTTTGGCAGAGAGAAATTGATATTCTAAAAGATGATAATTATTCCTCTTTGTTAATAAAACTTTCTCATCTGGGCGCTGAAGATCTGGGATTAGTGCTTGATAATATGAAAGAAAAGTTACAAAAACAGGTCTTGCAAGATGATTCACTGGCAACCTATTCCAGAAAATTAGACAAAAAAGACACACATATTAATTGGAACAATACAGCAGAAAATATTCATAATAAAGTCCGTGGACTGGCGGAATTTCCCGGAGCTGTTGCCGGATTCAGAAACAGAAGGATTAAAATAATTGAAACTGAAATATTACAGAAAAGTTTTACGGCGCCGGGAATAATTGTCGATTTTGTTAAAAATTCTGGTATTATTATTGCATCTAAAGATAAGGACCTGCTGATTAAGAAGGTACAGCCGGAGGGTAAAAAAATAATGTCTTCCTCAGCTTATGACCTGGGTGCCAGAATCCTGAGAGGGGAACGGTTTACCAATGGATTTTGAAATAAATACTAAAGGGAAAGACCTTTTTTTAGCATTATCCACAGTTTCTCTGATCTTAATGATGTTTATTACCACCTTGTTATGGTGGTTCATATCACCCAGATTACACGAGATCAGCAGTATTCTCGCAGATATTTCATTAACTGTCCTGCGTATATTTTACTTGATATTAATACTGGGAACAATTCTGGTATATCTAACCTGTTATCTGGAAAGAAATTTCCTGATAGCTCATTTTGCAGTCGCCGCTTTTATAAAAGTCCTCTTTCCGGTAACCCTTATGCTGGGAAGATTATTTGGTTTTAATAAAGACAGGCTTAGAATTTCTTTCATTCATGTAAATAACTCATTTGTGAAAGCTCTGAGAAAAAAATTCAAACCAGAAGATGTTTTGATACTACTACCTCATTGTCTGCAAAATTCAGAATGCAATATTAGAATTACTTTTAATATCAATAATTGTAAAGAATGTGGAAAATGCAGTATTTGTCAGTTAAAAAAGATCTCAGAAAAATATAAAATCCATATTGCTATAGCAACAGGTGGAACTCTGGCTCGCAAAATTATTGTAGAAAATAAACCCAAACTGGTAATTGCAGTTGCCTGCCAAAGAGATCTTGTCAGCGGAATTCAGGAAGTATTTCCCATTCCCGCATTTGGTATTCTAAACGAAAGACCCTTTGGACCCTGTATAAATACAACTGTTTCAACGGATCTGGTAGAAAAAGCAATTAAATGCCTGGTAGTTTCAACATGAATAAGAAAAGAGATAAAAAAAAATTTAAAAGAAAAAATTTAAAATATCAAAACATTCAATTAG
>LKUH01000168.1 GCA_001412425.1 Candidatus Cloacimonas sp. SDB | reverse complement strand
TCATATTGTTCGTTTGGGAGAAGAAGATAATTTCTGGAAAGTAGGCCCAGTAGGTCCCTGTGGACCGTGTTCTGAAATATACATTGATATGGGACCAGAGAGAGCTACACAGAATGGTGGAGGTGTCGGAGTTAATGATCGCTATTTGGAATTATGGAACCTGGTGTTTATGCAATTTAATCGGAAAGAAGATGGTTCATTAGAGCCTCTTCCTAAAAGAAACATAGATACAGGTCTTGGATTGGAAAGAATTACCTCTGTATTACAGGGAACACCTTCAGACTTTGAAACAGATTTATTCTTGCCTATTATAAAATATACTGCCCAAAAAGCCAATGTCCGTTATAATGAAAAACCAAAATATGATATTGCCCTGAAAGTAATCTCAGACCATATTCGTGCTTTGGTTTTTATGATAACAGATGGTATATTGCCTTCTAATGAAGGAAGGGGTTATGTCTTGCGGATGCTTTTAAGAAGGGCATATCGTTATGGAAAGGTTCTGGATTTAAATGAGCCCTTTCTCTATGATATTGCCCCACAGGCTATTCAAATTATGCGAGACGCCTATCCTGAGTTAAAAGAAAAAGAAAAGAATATTTGCGAGATAATTTTGACCGAGGAAAAACGTTTCCAGGAAACTCTTAATCTTGGTCTTAATATCCTGGAAAGCTATATCAATAAGCTTAAAAAGGGAAATCAAGAAATGTTAAGTGGAAAAGAAGCTTTTACCTTGTATGATACCTATGGCTTCCCCCTGGAAATTACCAAGGATGTTCTGGCTGAAGTTGGTTTATCGGTAAATGAAGAAGATTATCAAAAATATATGCTCGAGCAAAAGGAGCGTTCACGTCAATCGTGGGATTCTGGCAAAATTGATAGCGAACAGGACAAAAAAAATGAAGAACTCTATCATAATATACTATCTTCAAATGGAGAAACCATTTTTAATGGCTATTACCAGGTCTCTTCACAGACCGAAATTGTTGAGATAATCCATGAAAATGAAGTGGTAGAACAGCTTGCTGCTGGACAAAGGGGCTTGTTTATTTTAAAAGAAACTCCTTTCTATGCCGAAAAAGGCGGACAAGAGGGAGATCGTGGAGAAATAACAGCCTCTAATGGAACAATATCATTAGCTCAGGTCTTTGATACTCAGTCACCACTGGA
>LKUH01000167.1 GCA_001412425.1 Candidatus Cloacimonas sp. SDB | reverse complement strand
AAAAACACATTCCCGCTGATGATGCATTTTTTTTCTTTTTCAAAAACAACCATGTCGCTGCAATTGACCACACAGGATTTCCCCAGTGTGGCAGCAGTAACAGCTGCATGTGATGTTGCCCCGCCTTTACTGGTGAGCAGCCCTTCACATTCAAAAATCATTTCGATATCATCGGGAACTGTATCTGGTCGTACCAGAACAGCCATTTTATCGGGATTTTTCTTTTTCAGAACCTCCAGATCCTCTTGATCAAATACAATTACACCATTCATTACTTTGTTGCCGATCCCGATCCCATAACCAATTTTCTGCATTTTCTTTTCCGGAACTGCAAACACTTCCATTTTTTTGTCTTTGAAAATTGAAACATCCCTGGTTTGCAGAATATAAAGATCTTCTGCTTCAGGTGTTTCAAAGGTAAACTCTATTTCCTGATGGCTGAAACCATGAACTTCAATCAGTTCATGTGAAATTTCCTTGAGTCTTTTATATATTTTGGGAAAGGCGGACTCAAGTGAAAAAGGGCTTTTGCGATAGTATTTCAATCGTTGTCTTTCACTTATCGGTAAAGTATTCACCAGCCCGGAGACAATATCTTCACCCTGGCTGAGAAAAGAAAAGTCCCCCGAAAGTTTTATGCCCGGAACATTAGCCTGTACATCGTGGGTGAATAAAACTCCCGAACCGGATTCATTATGAAGATTACCAAAAATCATTTGTTGAATTATTACGGCAGTACCCCATTCGTCCGCTATTTGCATATGTTCTCTATACACTTTTGCTCTGGCAAAATCCCACGATTTAAAAACTGAGATTATAGCCTGCTTTATCTGCGTAAAGGGATCAGATTCAAACGAAATCCCGCTGTCTGTCAGCAATTTTTTATAGGCATAGGCAATCTCTCTCATCTCTTCAGAAGTGAAATCCATTTTATGCACAACATCATATTTCTTTTTGAAATCATTTATTATCTGATCAAAATCGTTTCTATCCAGCCCATTAGACATCCCCCAGGTTTGTAATAGGCGACGATAACAGTCCCAGGAAGTCCAGCCATAATTCTCTTTTTTACTCAATTTTTCAGTTATCTCATCATTTAATCCTACATTAAGAAAAGTATTCATGGCACCTGGCATCGAAATGGCTGATCCGGAACGGACACTCAGCAGCAAAGGTTTTTCAGGATCCCCGAATTTAAGACCGGAAATTTTCTCCAATTTGGAAATATGATTTTTAATTAGATTGTCAATTTCAGTATCCAAAGATGAAATTTTTAAAATGGAATTCAATCGGCGGAAAACTTCTGTAGTAATAACGAACCCGGGGGGAACCGGGAATTTATTCAAATAGAGTTTCTTCAGATAATAAGCTTTTGAACCCAGGAAAACCTGATTATCAATTTTGGGAGTTTCCAGATAAATAGGGCTGAGGACCATATCGGAATCGTAAGTCATTATACTTTGAATTTCTTCATCGGAAAGGTTACTGACTATTTTTCTGAGATTGGTGAGCACTTTACCTATGAAATTATCCAAAGTTTGGATAAGAAAGGCGGAAGACAGCAATTCACGATAGAATACTTCAGATTTCCGCACCAGAATTTTCTGACGTGCATTTGCTGTGATGTTTTTTTCCTGAAGAAAATGCTGAGGTATTACAACATTCAACAGCTGATCGTAAGGTCGAATAAAATATTTGTTGATAATTTCCTTAACACTCGCTTCCATAAACTGGAAGATGTTAATATACTGCCTGATCGTAAAACTGCGTGAGGCAAGGCTGTACTTAAGCATTTTCAGATTAGAATCAAAGCCCTGATCATAAATACCGTCCAGGCTTAATCCTTCCTTCAATAATTCAATTACAGAAAAAATATCTTTTAGTGTTCGGGCTGTAAAATAATCGATATTTATTTGAGAGATAACGTTATTCACCAGAATGGAGGCTATTCTTTCCAGCTTAAAAGTTAAGCCCAGCGCTTCGAATTTTGGTTCCCTGTACTGTCCATACATGGAGGGAATACCAAAGGCGATATGCCTTTTGTAATAAATGCTTTCCCAGCCCTCACTTAGGGTGGGATCAAAAATTATTTCATTGAGTTTAACCATAAAAGAGTAGATCACCTTAAGTGCTGCTACGCTGTTCTTTTCTTCGAGATATAATTCGAGTTTCTCAATATCTTTATTTTTAATCAGGCGATGACGCCTTAGAATAAGTGCTATGTCTTCTGCTTCAAACAGATATTTTTCTTTCAGCAGTTGATACAGTTCAATAATCAAGCTTACACGTTTTTTATCTATTTTATTGCCACTGTCTATGCCAGAGATCAGGAGGGATATTTCTTCCATATCTTTTTTCAGCAGTTCCTGCAGCGAGCAGTTACTTTTTTCACAAACTGAAAGTAATACAACGTGAACTCCCTTTACCCAGATACTCTCAATATCTATTACATCAAAAACATTTTGCGGTATAACATTCTCCAATCGTTTTTTATCCAGATCGAACCAGAATTTGATTATTTTCCGGGTAATCTGGATTTGAGTATTATTTCCTTCTGTATGTATCTGTTTCCGCAAAAAATGTATCAATTTGTCATTCCGGTGTGTTATTTCATCAATTTGAGTTGAAACATCCCGTAAATGACCTTCAGCTCCAATTTCATTGAAGTAAACCGGAAAAATTCTGCAAAGTTGTTTTACTTGTTTATAAATGGGTGAAATCCTGGAATTGAGCAGTTTAGTGACATCTTTCTGGAATAGATCACTATCAAAAATGAAGATGCCACCCAAACGTAAATTTATAATCAAGGCTGAAAGCAGTTTTCTCATTATTTCCGGATCATATTCAATCAGATCAAGCCATACTCTTATATTCTTAATATGATTAGGATTAACCTTAAGTTGCCAGTTGTCTGTTAAATAGGCAATTCCGGGTTTGATAAAGCCAAATTTAATTATTTTATCCTCGAAATAATGGATAAGTTTTCTATTTTTAGTATTAATTATCTCCTTGCCCAGATTTAGAATGGAGTTTAAGATGAAATTAATATGGTGACTGTGTTTGAAATCGGAAAACAGGGAAAATAATTCATCGATGGAATGAATGCACTGATCCTCATCCAGTTCACTGCTGATCCTTTTTATCGATCTATTGAGATCTGTTAGTAAATAATCCCTGTGATAAACAACACCTGGAAGATGCAGAAGATAAAAAATATAGCTGAACTGTTCGGTTGCCTTTTCGAAATCATCTATCTTTTTCCTGAAAGCATCGATTATATCAGAAAAAGTAAAGGCTATTCCACAAAGCTGTTCCCAGGATTCCGCCTCCTCAAGCTGTGAGCGGTAATTTTGAAATAATTCTTTGCCTAAAGATTTTATCATGTCGCTGTAATCATTGGACATTATTTTTTTATTGTTCTTATACCATTCTTCAATATTTGTTGTATTATCCCAGAATGAAATGTTTTCTGCGATTAATTTACGCATGAACTCCAAAACGGGTTTTTGCGTTTTTGAATTAGAAGCTGCTGAATTGAAACTTTTTTTGAAATACCCGATATTGCTTAAATAACTGAATCTTTTAGTTTCAAAATGTATATTTAAAATTGCGAAATATTGCTTATATAATTGTTCGAATTCTATTATGCTGTCATAGTTTTTATAAAAAAAATCCAAATATGTATAAACCAGATGTTTAGATAATTCGTCCGTTAACTCTTCCGCCAGCAGGATATCATAAATCCCCAAAATGACATTAATGACTTCTTCCCGCTCATCTATCTCTTTATAAATCCAGAAATCACTAATTGTTACATTTACTAGGAGGTCGAGTACTTCTTTTCGATTGGAATAGGGATGGTGAAACTCTGTGATAAACTCTTTTGCTCTTTGATTTATTCCCCAATATTTCTCTGACAGTGTTAAAAACCATAGGTGGTTATCGGGAATTATATATTCAATATTCTTAGTTTTATTCAGATTTACTTCTAATGCTTTTGATTTAATTACTTTATCCATAATCAGGAAATGTACTTTATCAGATCAATTATTCTTGCTGAATAACCGCTTTCGTTATCGTACCAGGAAATTATCTGAATCAAATCACCAGCAAGCACTTTTGTGGCAAGTGAATCAAAAACAGCCGAATGAAAATTATTAGCAATATCACTGCTGACAATTGGATCCACGCAATATTCCAGATAATTCTTAAGTGTTCCGTCGGCATATTCCCTGAAAGCAGCATTAATATCTTCCACACATACCTTTTTGTTCAGCTGGGCTGTTAATTCCACAAAAGAGCAGTCAGCAACAGGTACTCTTGTAGCAAAACCGTCAAACATATTCTGTAATTCAGGAAAAATATATTTCATTGCCCCTATTGCACTTGTTGTGGTTGGAATTATATTTTTCACCGCCGATCTTGCTCTGCGGAAATCTGTATGAAATCCATCCTGAAGGTTCTGATTATTGGTTACCGGATGAACCGTGTTCATAAAAGCCTTTTTAATTCCGAATTTTTCCTGCAACACTTTTACCATAACTGCTACACAATTAGTAGTACAGGATGCATTGGAAATTATTTTATCAGAGCTTAAAATATCCTGATTGTTTACACCCATTACAACTGTTCTGTCCAGACTATTATCTTGTGGCGGACAGCTTAAGATAACTTTTTTCACTCCCCCACCTAAATGCCCCTGCAAAGACTGTCTGTCCTTGAATTTACCGCTTGAATCCAGCACAATATCAACTCCCGTATCCTGCCAGGGTATTTCTGCAGGCTCCGTAATATGGGTTATAACTATTTTATTATCATTGATTATCAGGTGATCTCTGTTAGAATGCACTTCAAAATTTGATTTACCGTGCAGGCTGTCATATTTCAGCAAATGGGCCATTAAGGCAGTATTCATTTTATCATTTATGTGAACAATCCTCAATTCAGGATCTTCTGAAGCCAGCCGGAATACAAGCTTTCCAATCCTGCCGAAACCGTTAATCCCTATTTTTACTGACATTAAAATCTACTTCTTTCGGCTGAGAAAAAATTGCCAATGACATCTTTTACTTCTGAACCAATTTGATCCCCTTCATAAGAAAAGTTAATACTTGTTGAATAATGCTTATTCCGGCTGGATCGGGTTGGAACTGCCGGCTCGATCTCATCTGAAGTCTTATATTGATTAAATGTCGAAATTATTGCATTATGTGTGATTTTATCGTCTATTTTTCTACGCTTTTCATTTAGTAGAATTAAATTATTATTATCACTTTTCATTGTTCTGGAACTCCCTGAAATATTTACTGGAAATTGCTTATGATGTGCTTTTTTGTCAATCAGTTTGTTGGAAATTATGCTGTTTAAAACAATTTCTGTCAGGAATAATTTTCATAAAGTTTTAATATTTTTGGGAGTTAAGCAATTGCCTGCTACACTAAATTTTTCAGGCAGAAATTTCCTGTTTTATAATATCGTTAGTTTACCGCTGTTGCTCATTTCCATCAGGTATTTTTCCAGATGTTCGAAACCAATTTCTTCCACCTGAACAATTACGGAAACTACATCTGTATAATCTATGGATATTACTTCTGAGTTCAGTTTTTTAAGATTATAATTCAGAATATCAAGAAAATCGTAACTGGTCTGCAGTTTATATTTTTTATAGTTAACGATCTTATTTAGAGCTGCTTTCTGAATAGCCTTTTCCACAGTGGATCCATATGCATCTATCAAACCGCGCACTCCCAGTTTCACACCTCCGTAATATCTTGTCACAACTGCTGCCACATTAGAAAGGTCATATTTCTGCAAAGTATTCAATATTGGCTTGCCCGCAGTTCCGGAAGGTTCTCCGGCATCGGAGGAGTGAACTGTTTCTCCCTTATCTCCCACTATATATGCCCAGCAGTTATGGGAAGCAGTTTTATTGAGATCAGAAATTGAGGATATAAATTCTTTAGCTGAGTTAATATCCTGTACTTTTTTCAAAGTTACTA
>LKUH01000166.1 GCA_001412425.1 Candidatus Cloacimonas sp. SDB | reverse complement strand
AAAAAAAATGAAGATCTCAATCAATAACATGAATCCTGAAATCGTTGTGAGTGCTGCTGTTTTTCCGCAATTAGCAACGGCTGTGTCGAAATATGCTCAGAACTGGTATGAATGGCTGAGTAAAGGGTATATAGATAAAATATATTTAATGGCTTACACTACTTCTAACGATGATTTGGAGAAACTATTGAATCAAATCAGCAACTTACGGTTAAATGATAAAATAGTAGTCGGGTTAAAAGCCTGGGACAGCAGTAAAAAATATAAGGTTGATGATATTAACTTTAAGATAAAATTATCTAAAAAACTGAAGTTTGCCGGTATCTCTTTATTCAGCTATTCTGGTATTAGGAACAATGATTATTTCAAGAATATAAAATTTTAAAATGGATTAAAAATGAGAATTGATAATTTACTGAACAAGTTATGTCTGTTTAAAACCAGAAGCAAAGCTAAGAAAGCTTGCGATGCAGATCTTGTAAAAATTAATGGTAAAATTGCTAAATCCAGTACGAAAGTAATCGAAAATGACATAATAGAATATACAGTATTCGGTAATTATTTTAAGTTCCGGATCAAAGAAATTCCTCAGGGAAATATAACTAAAACTGAATCTTCAGAATTTTATCACCTAATAGAAAGAGATAAAATTGAGATAAGTGAATAAAAAAATCAAGCCTTACCATAAAATAAGGCTTGATTTAAAAAAATACTCTGGAGATAATTTAACAGTTAATTATCGTATTTTTCTACTTCTTTTTCCAGCTCGTCAAAAGCCTGAGAAGCTTTAAACTGGTTGTAAAGAGCTTCTTCGTTTTTGATCTTGTTTAAAGTATTCTTGTTTACTGCATCCTTTGGTATACTGACTCTAACAAAGGTCTGAAAACGTCCTTCTTCAGTGATGAGGGTTTCCTGTTTACTGACCAGAGCGTTTTCAAATTTTGCATTAGAAACTTCTTTAACAACCTTACTTGTCAGAGCAAGAACTTGAGGATCTTCCACTCCAGCTTCTTCTTCATAATTTTTAACCATGCCTTTTACATAGTTTTCCACATATTGAGCTGCCTGAAGCATGGCATTGGCATGAGCAGCATCAAATGAAGTATTTTGAGAAACTTTCGTTGCCATACCATAGGTTTGTACATATTCAGCATTGTCCTGAATCTGCCACCAATCAGGATAGTAAGCTTTTTTCATGCCTTTAGGACCAGATTTACCACAAGCTGAGAAAACCAGAACGATAACTACTATGAAAAGTAATAAATGAATTTTTTTCATAACTCCCTCCTCCTTAAAAGATATTTATTTTGCAACGAAATTACTTTTTATAAAAATGGGATAATAACTTTTTTTGTCAATTTTTTAATGACTCAGCAATTTGAGAATTTCATCTAAGAGATAAGTTTGGTAAGTAATAAAAAAAAATACCTG
>LKUH01000165.1 GCA_001412425.1 Candidatus Cloacimonas sp. SDB | reverse complement strand
AAAGATCCAAATCGACTTTGCAAAGTTCGAGGTTTATAGCCATTACGATTATCATCTACTACACCAGCCTTACGCTCATAGGGCTTACGTTGGAGATAATCTTCTTGTTCGCTTTCTAATAGAATATTTAACACTTTTTCCATCTGCTTTTTACTTTTTTCTGGACTTTCTTTTAACATTTTCTGAAATAATTCCATGATTTCGGTCATGGTTGGCTCCTTTATTCGTTTTGGACTACTTATATTGGAGCCAACCTAATTTTGCCCAAACTTTATGGCAAATTTACAGAAAACTATTTACAGAATCGTTTTAATTGATACTTTCCTTTAAATCCTCCTGTTTATAATTTCTTTACTTATATAGACTGAAGTTCTTTAGGATAAGGGACGAAAATTGGGTTAACGGGCATAATATTATTTAATTAAAGAATGTTATTTAAAATCAAACAATCTCTTCAAAACAATTGGGTTTTCACAACACAATAATATGAAGTAAGATTAGAACAGACGAACAGTACAGGCTGGCTTTATATTTATAAACTAAATAAACCCAAAAACAGGGACGCCTATAATAGTGTCCCTGTTATTTTATGCTACCAGCGCAACCTGTTTAAAAAGTTTAGCAACGAGTTTACGAAATACGAATTATCCTTCTATCACCTCAACATTGGCGCGAGGAATTGTCACTTTTTCACCGTTCTCCAGCTCAGCTTCCAGTATTCTTACCAGGGTCTCACTTTCTACAGCAGTAAGTTCTTCCGGTAGAGCTGTAACAGTTCCTATTATACCGAAATTTGGTTGACGAATAACTCTGATTGTAGTGCCAATTTCTAATTCAGACATTGTATTATCAGGTTCTATAAGTTCTTTTTCCGTAAATTCCAAAGGAATAATTATTTCAGGTCGCATCACACCTGCCCGAATTTGTGTTTTGCCATGAATGGAGGTTTTGTATCCATCAAATTTTTGCAGCAGTTGAAAAGTTTTATCTGCAATCTTTATTTCTCCAAATCCTTCGGTTGTAACTATTGTAATTCCGATATCTTCATGTCCCGTAATGGCAACCCCAATATTATATCCAAGTAATTTTTTTAAATCACTGTCATCAATACCACCTGTAATAATGCCATTTACTCCAACACTTTGAGCTTTTTTGATAACAGCGTATGTAACCAGGGAACCTACAACTATTATTTTATCTTTACAGGAATCATCAATTTTGTCCGGTCCGATAATTTCATCTGGTTGTTTAGCGAGCATTTTTAATTTACCAATAGTCTCTCCGCCAATACCGAATATACCCTGAACATAAGCGGACTTATTTTCAATTATCACGCCTTCATTTTCAATTACTTTTGCTACAATACCATCCATAAAAGCTGTTATCTGAACAGGAATTCGAGGTTCTCTGAGCAATAATTGCCCGGTTATGGTAGAGATATTTTCAACTTCTCCCTCTAAAGGAGACTTTACAACGGATTTAAACAGACCGAAGAAACCCTTACTTTCAGCCAGTACCTGTCCCTTTTTCAGTATATCTCCTTCCTTTATCTTAATATACTGGTCCACAAGGTTGGGTGTAACTCCTAGTTTATTTGCCAGATTAAAAGGGATAACCTTACCCGGTAAGAGTGTTTCAGCAACCAGGTCTTCAGCTTTAACCTTATCTCCCTTTTTGACTAAAACAGTACCTTTTAAGGGAAGAATTCTTTCTTTTTTCAAAATCATATTTTCTGTAACTTTCATTCCTGGAGAATATGCCTGTGCCATCTAAACCTCCTACACTAAAATTTTTTCTGGATACGCTTTAAGTTCGCTCATCCATTTTTTAAGTAAAGGGACTCGTTCATTTAAATCTAAAGGCAGATTGAAAGGTTGACGACCCCGTGTATCCAGAACTATTCCTACCACACCGCCATGAAGTGTAGTATTTATTGTTTGATTTTTTCCTTCACCCAGATCAAGTCCTTTACCAGGCTTAAGTGTAGCTTCTGCAGTCTCTTCAACGCCCAGGGGTATCAATCTGATCTCACCGAATTTAATATCTTCTTCAAATATTTCTCCATTGGGAAGTTCAATTTTTGCTGATAAGGCTGTTTTAGTTGGTTTTATTTTTCCCACAGGAGCTACACAGGTGCCCAAATAGATGAGGCAGTCTTTCTCAAACACTTCTGTAGCTGCTTTTTCACTGATCTCTGCCAGCACACCCAGTTGAGGCATCATGAATATACTATCCACAGCCAATCGGGTTATTCCTTCAGGCAGGAAAGCATCAATCATCATCATGACAGACTGATTTCGTCTTGGAGCATGAGAAAGTACACCACCGCTTCCCACCAGAAGATCCAGAGACATCATATCAACAATAGTTTCTCCTGATACAGATTGTGAAAATGCTTCGGAAATCTCACGTTTTCTCTGACCGCCCTTAAGTCCCACAGCAAATTCTTTATGTTGAATAAAGGCATATTTTAAAGCTTCTTTAGCAATTGCCTGCTCCAGAACCAGTTCTTCCAGCTGTTGGGGGATCGTTGTGGGGCGGATCATTTTATTTTTGATCATATTACGTAAACTTGATTCATCAATGTTAAAGGGAACCCAGCGCAAGATCTCCTTTAATCCGGCAGTTGCCAGAACATTTGAGATACTGTAGCTCATACCTAGATTTGCACTGACCGTACGGTTAAATATGTGATTTTCCGTAAAAACGGAAAATACGTCTGTTGTAGCACCCCCGATATCAACTCCCAGCACCTCAATATTATATCGCTTAGCAATTGCCTGCATAATATTTCCTACAGCTGCAGGGGTTGGCATGATGGGAATATTAATCAATTTACCATCTTTGGGACCCTTCGTCCAATCCATCAGTTTATTATACCCGGGTGCCTGAGCCATAACGTGTTCCATAAAGAGATCATGAATTTTATCTCTGGCCGGACCCAGGTTTTCAACTTCCAGAGTGGGGCGGAGGTTGTCAGTTATTATTAGATCTGTTTTTTCTTCCAGCGTTTCTTTTATGGCATCTCTTGCTTTGTTGTTTCCAGCATAGATCACTGGTAATTTATAACTTGAACCGAGACGGGGTTTGGGGTCGGCAGCCCCTACCAGTTCTGCCATTTCAACGACATGTTTGGTAGTTCCGCCATCTACACCGCCAGCCATCAGGATCATATCAGGTCTTAGCTGCCTAATACGTTCAATCTTTTCATAATTTGGCCGCTTGTCGTTGCTGGCAATAAGGTCCATTACAATTGCGCCGGCTCCCAGGGCTGCTCTTTCGGCACTTTCACCAGTCATTCTGGCAACAACACCGGTAACCATCATCTGCAAACCGCCACCAGCGCTGCTGGTGGAAACATAAGCATTAACGCCCTCATCGTTATCGGTTATATTGATAGTATCAGCTTTGGTAAATTTGATTGAGGGGTCGTTATATTTCAATCTGGCTAGTTCTTCTAATTCGGTTACAGCATTTAATACCCCACGCGTCACATCGTTCAAAGGTTTTTCAACTGTTGTAGGAGCTTCTCCCCGAACAGTTTGACGATATTCACCATCGATATACTCAATGAGAATTGATTTTGTTGTGGTGCTTCCACAGTCGGTTGCGATAATTCTCTTAATAATCTGAGTATCCGCCATTATATCCTCCACATATTATTTTTCTTTTGCTCTTTTATTTGATTTAAAAATTCGGACTATCTTATTTTTCTTTCTTTTCCATTGCAGCCTGTTCTTATTTCTTTCTTCTTTATGAATTTCCACATCAAGTTCATCAATTCTTTTAAGAAGATATTTTATGTTTTCATCATTTTCCAGCAATGCAGCAAATTCCTGATATTCAGTAGGATTGAAGATCAATTCGGCAAAAGGTGCCAGAAAATAAAGGACCTGACTACCGATATTATGAAGAGGTCTCAGGGATTCAATGGTCATGATTGCAGCAGAAGCCATCCTCCTGGTAGCAACAAACGTAGCTACCTTCTCAATGATCTCATGAGCTCGTTCCTGTGAAATCTCTAGAATCATAAATTCCCCGTATTTAGTATATTAACGATATTTTTAATTCTGTAAAAATTTTATTTTACTCTTCTGTTGTCAAGACATAGATTTTCATAAACCTATAATTATTTTGTAGTTAAACATCATGTGAAACATGAATTTTTAAACTGATCTTTTTAAAAATAGTAGAAAGATTTATCAAGCGTGAGCGATTGAAAGAACAAAAACTTTATTACAATTATTTTCTTTTAAAAGTTTACTTATACTGTTAACAGTTGAACCGGTCGTAAAAACATCATCTACCAGAAGAATATTTTTATTTGAGATATCAAATTTATTATTCAGGATAAAGGCGGATTCTACATTGTTATCCCGTTCTGCTTTATTTAATTGTGTTTGAGATTTAGTATATTTTTTTCTCTTTATGAGTTGGGGAATATGTTCGGTATCTAGGATTTTGGCAATTTTACCCGATAAAAGTTCTGCCTGATTATATCCTCTAGCTCTTTTTCTGACCGCATGCAGGGGTACAGGTGAAATCAGATCAATCTTTTCAAAGGGATCATAACTGTTGAGATAAATTTCAAAATAGGATTTCAGAAAATTTGAGACAATAGTCGTCTCATTATATTTCAAATTATGAATAAGGCTTTGTACAACAGAGTTGAAATGGAATAAAGAGCGTACTTTATCGAAATAGATGTGCTGTGAACTACAATAACGGCAGTGCTTATTTTTTATTTCATTACCACAGACAGAGCAAACACCTTCCAACCATTCCAGTTTTGCCAGACAGGTTAAACAGAGAAGGGTTTCGTTTCCTTTTAAGCGTTTGGAACAGGAAAGACATAGAGGTGGGAAAAAAAGATCAAGTGTTGATCTCAGCAGTCTCATCAAGCAGATCTATAATGTTTGAACAAACCGTAAAAAAGGTAGATTAAATTCCCGATAAAAAATATGATAAAATGAAATTTATATGCCAGAATAATACTCATTACTAATCCTGGAATAATAATATTTTTGTTAAAGGGAAAATTATTTTTATCAATAGCATCGTATCTTATCTGGCTGATCATTAAACAGGAAATTACAGGTAGTATAAAAATGAATAAACCGGGGATTGTAATTTCCGCCCAGATATAATAAAAAAACAAAATCAGTGCAGCTGTTACTCCTGCAGCGGCAGGAATCGGTAAGCCGGTAAAAGGGTTTTTCTTTTGAGAAGAAGAAGTTTCACGCATGAACCTGGTCAACCTGAAAGCTCCGCACAGAATATAGAAGATCACAATTATAATACCCCATAAATTATATTGGTGCATCACCGTTTTATAAACCAGGGTAGCAGGAACAATTCCAAAGGCAAAGAAATCTGAAATAGTGTCAAAATATCTGCCGAATCTGGAAGAGGCATTAAGAATTCGAGCAAGTTTTCCATCCATGCCATCACAGATTATGGAAACTGCGATCAACCATCCGGCCACGATGTATTCTTCCCCCAGGGCATATTTCAAAGCAAAAACACCTGATATCAGACTGCAGGCAGTAAAAAAATTAGGTACCAGATATTTTATCTTCATAAGTTTGATTCTAAAGGCTCTTTTTTCTTCGCTAAAACTGTTTCGCCGCTGATTAGTTTCTGACCTGGTGAAATAGTTATCAGGTAATCTTCAGGGAATTTACAGATCAAGAGGGCTGTTAAGGGCAGAACCCCAATCAACTTTCCCGGCAAGCAGGAATCTTCAGCAAGAATTGTTAATTTACCTTCCTTTACCTTAATTTCGACCTTCTCATCATTGGAGTTACAGCGATAATCTGCAGGGCTTAAGAAACCTTTCTTTATTACCAGCAGATTGGTCTCAATATCCGCCTTTTTTACCAGCCCATAAACAGGAGAAAGCACAATGTTGTCTTCTACAGGAGGAATATTCTTTTTTACGTGATATTTAAGTGTGATAAACAAATAT
>LKUH01000164.1 GCA_001412425.1 Candidatus Cloacimonas sp. SDB | reverse complement strand
TCTCCTTTTTTGTGTTACGGTTTTTCTGTCCTTCCTTCAAAGCTTTATAATAATCTTTTTTCCTTTCCTCAATAATATGCTCAAATGAGATATACTGAATAAAATCATAATCATATTTCAGTAATAATAAAGTTGTAAGAAGTCTTGATAATCTGCCATTACCATCTTGGAAAGGATGAATCGATAAAAACTCATAAACAAAAGCAGAAATAATAATCAGAGGATGAAGAATACCCTCAGAAAATTGAGAATTTACCCACTCAACTAAGTCACTCATTTCTTTTTTAACAAGATGAGGTTCAGTAGTATTGAAAATGATTTTTTGTTTACCATCAGGATAAGTAGCAACTACTTTGTTAGATAATGATTTATATTTACCACGATGTCTTTGATCTTTATCACTTTCTTTAAGCAGGATCCCATGAAGCTGGCTGATGTAGTTCTCAGAAAAGCCAATAGATTTAAAATCATCGAAAATGATATTTAAAGTCTCATAATATCCAACAACTTCTTGTTCATCACGAGTCACGAATTTAGTAACTTTAATATTATGAAGTAAATTCTCAATTTCTTTATCATTAAGAGTTACACCCTCAATTCTGGTTGAGGATCCGATACTTTCAATTGTAGCAATTCGCTTGAGTTCTTTTAAATATCTGCTTTCTTTTCCCGCAATTGTTTCCCACTTACCCTTAAAAAGATCAATCTTACTGATTTTAGAGATAATTTTCTGATTTGTCTCAAAATCAAAATCTAATTTACTAGTAAACATAAGTATACCCACTTTTTATTCGCAAAATATCCGCAAAGAGAAAAATCTGTCAACGAATATATTTACAACGCACTCGAAAAATACTCGTAAAAGTCATGTATTATCAAATAAATAACAACACCTAATGTTTGGCGTGTGCGGTGCTCTTTCATATTTTCTCTCAATCTGGGCAATGACACTTTTGTTAGGCACAGCTTTTGGATAAAACAATTTATGTCAATTAGTTAGTTTTTTTATCTATTTTTTTATTGGTATTTCTGGCTTAATAGACAAAAGTTTGTTGCTAAAACATAGGCTAAGTATAAACAGGTAAATTATTTAAGTG
>LKUH01000163.1 GCA_001412425.1 Candidatus Cloacimonas sp. SDB | reverse complement strand
ATTATTCTGCTGCAATTATTATTCCTAATAAAAAAGCAGATAATACCTGATGATAATTGGTATTATCTGCTTTAGTGCATTAATTATTTATTGTTTTTTTCAAAATCAATCATAAATTGGGCCAGCTTTTCTACAGATTTAAGTGGCAGTGCGTTGTAAAGTGATGCTCGGCAACCTCCCACACTTCGATGCCCTTTGAGGTTCTGCATGCCAGCTTCAGCAGTTTCAGCGATGAATTTCTTTTCCAGATCTTCACTGGGCAGACGGAAAGGAATATTCATCAGGGATCTGTCTTCTTTCACTACTGTACCACGATAAAAATCCGAGTTATCAAGAATATCATAAATGTAAGAAGCTTTTTTGATATTATGCTTTTCCATATCTGCCAGTGATCCAAAAGATTCTATCCATTTCAGCACCAGACCTACAACATAGATGGCAAAAGTTGGAGGTGTATTGAACATGGAACCCTTGGCAATATGAGTTCTGTAATCTACCATTGTGGGAAGTCCCGGATTTATTTTGTCGATCATATCCTTTCTCAGTATAACAAGTGTTGTGCCTGCAGGTCCGATATTTTTCTGAGCACCGGCATAGATCAAAGCATATTTTTTAACATCTACCGGTCGACTCATAATATCTGATGACATATCAGCGATCAAAGGTACATCACCAGCATCAGGATCCTTCTTGTATTCAGTACCGCGAATAGTATTATTGGTAGTTATATGCAAATAGGCTGGATTTTCGGAAAGTTCCAATTCTTTAGGAATATAGGTGAATTCTTTATCTTCTGAACTTGCGGCAACATGCATTTTTTTGCCGATCTTGGCTGCTTCTTTTAAAGCTTTTGTTGCCCAGGCACCGGTATTGACATAGTTAGCTACTTGATTGTCAGGACAAAAATTCAAAGGAATTGTAAAGAACTGAGTGCTTGCCCCACCTTGCAGAAAAAGAACTTCATAGTCATCACCCAGACCAAGAATTCTTTTCACAGATGCAGTAGCATCATCGATAATACCCTGATACACTTTGGACCGGTGACTCATCTCCATAACTGAAAGGCCATGACCTTTATAATCAACCAGATCTTTCTGAATTTCCAGTAAAACTTCTTCGGGCAAAACTGCTGGCCCTGCGCTGAAATTATGAACTCTTTTATACATAATTCCTCCCGTTTTTTTTTACACAACTTTAATTAAGTGTTTTTTTAATCAAGCTATTTTTTGAGCTTGTTTAAATTGGTTTTT
>LKUH01000162.1 GCA_001412425.1 Candidatus Cloacimonas sp. SDB | reverse complement strand
TCAATTAACGGAAAGCATCACAATTTTCCCAAATTCAAATGGCAAAAATCATTTCATGATCATATTATTCGAAATCAAAAAGATTTGGCAAATCATTGGAATTATACGATGTATAATTATGCGAAACACGGTTTACCGGAAGATTGGCAATACACCGGTTTGAATTACCCGGCGATGATCGATGCAATTGATTGAACGACGTCCGAAGGCGACGTTGCGATGAAAAAACACGAAAGCGTTGTTGGAAAACGTCGCATGAAAGCGATGATGCGTATCATCGCACCCAACAGGAGACAATGCCATCGTCGCAATCGGATAGTAAAATATACGGAGGTGAGAGATGATAAATAAATTAAAAATCTTAGGCGAGTATATATCTGAAAACTCACAAGATCTGAATTCAATAAATATTAGCGATATTAATTCAGCAAATGTTATTGTATTAAGTTATACTCTAATCGATAATAAATGTGAATTTAAAGAAATCGACATAATGGAATATGATGACACAAAGAAAAACAAATTAATGCTTTTAAAAGATATAAAGGGAAATAAAGTTTCATCTTTTCCAACTGTTTATATCGAATCAAAAGGGATTGAAAAATCGCTGAAAAAGATAAATCGAATATTAAAATCTGCGATGGAAATAAATACAGATCTGAAAGCTTTGAGTACTTTGTTTAATTATGAATATGAAAACTGGAAAAAAGCAAATCAAAATAATCCTGACCAAGAAGAATCAGAATTAATGGAAATTAGCTATTTGGAAAAAATTCCTAACTTTTTATCTACTAAAGATAAAAATTTATTAACAATTAACATTAATGATAAATTCATTGGCGATTCAGAGTATTTTAAACCAGTAATCCATAATTACCTTGAAACTAAAGACGAAGAATATTTCAATAAATATAATACCTCATCTTTGGGTGTAAAAGCTCATTGTTATATTTGTGGAAAACTATCAGAAAAAGTATTTGGATTTTGTGATACATTCAAATTTTATTCAGCAAATGAGGATGCATATATTGCAGGTGGTTTCAATAAAAAAAATACTTGGAAAAATTATCCTGTTTGTCCCGAATGTTCAATTCACCTAAGAATTGCTAAGGACAAGTTGAATCAATATTTCGATAGATATTTTTATGGGAATAAATATTTGATAATTCCTGCACCGACATTAATGAAGGGTGATTTTTTTGATTTTTTCAAAGATATTGAAATGGAATTAAAGGATTTATCTTTAAATAAGGAAAATGAATCAAACCAACAACTTAGAAATGAATTAGAAGAAGATATTTTTGATACATTTGCTAAACAAAAAAATCAAGTCACATTTAC
>LKUH01000161.1 GCA_001412425.1 Candidatus Cloacimonas sp. SDB | reverse complement strand
AAACTTTTTTAAATGAAAGAAGTAAGACATTCAGGCAGATCTATTTTTCCGTCTTTCTGTTGATATGTTTCCAGTAGAGCTATCATTGTTCTAGGCGTAGCTAATCCAGATCCGTTCAAAGTATGAACATATTTGACTTTGTTATTCTCATCTCTGAAACGAATTGAAGCTCTTCTTGCCTGGAAATCTTCAAAATTACTGATAGATGAAACTTCAAAATATTTTTCCGAACCTGGAGCCCAAACTTCTATGTCATAAGTTTTTGCAGAAGCAAAACTGAGATCACCGGTTGCTAGAGAAACTACCCTGTAATGCAAACCTAAAGCTTTAAGAATGTCTTCAGCGTCAATCAACATTTGTTCCAGTGTCTGATATGATTCCTGCGGTTTTACCAGTCTCACCATTTCGACTTTATTGAACTGGTGTAAACGCTGTAATCCTTTTGTATCCTTTCCATAAGATCCGGCTTCTCTTCTGAAACAGGGGCTATAAGACACATATTTCAGTGGAAGCTGCTTATGACTGAGAATTTCGTTTTGGTGAAAGTTCGTAATCGATACTTCTGCTGTGGGAACAAGAAAAAAATCTTCTTCCTTAATCAGGTACATATCTTCTTCAAGTTTTGGAAGTTGGCCCGTACCGTACATTGATTTTCGATTTACTATAACCGGTAATGAAAGTTCTAAATAGTTGTGTTTCTTAATATGAAAATCGAGCATAAAATTAATTAAAGCTCTTTCAATAGCAGCGCCTTCGCCGACATAAGATACGAATCCGCTTCCGGTTATTTTTGTGACTCTTTTTAAATCGAGCAGATTATTTTTTTCTGATAGTGCCAAATGATCTAAAGGTTTAAAATTAAATTCAGCTTTTTTTCCCCATTCTTTAAGAAATTTATTAGAAGTTTCATCTTTTCCTACAGGAACATCCTGATGTGGAATATTTGGTACCCATTGCAGCAAAGAATCTAACTTCTCATTAAGATCATTTAGATCTGATGAGATTGTTTTTAAATCAAGGGAAATTTTAGACATTTCAGCCAGAATTTCTGTAGTATCAGCCTTCTGTTGTTTAAGTTGTGGAATTAATTGTGATACTTTCTTCTGTTCTGCTCTAAGTACATCGTATTTATACTGAGTTTTTCTTCTTTCTTCATCCAGATCAAGAATAAGATCAATATCGGCTTTTTCATTCTTATTCTTTATAGCTGCTTTGACCGTATCTACATTTTCCTTGATAAATTTGATATCTAGCATTTTTCCTCTTAATTAAAAAAACCCACGGATATACCGTGGGTGGTTGTACTATAAATATTTTTTAATTCAATTCAACAGCAATACTTATTAGTTGCTTAAACTGTTCTATATTCAAAGAAGCTCCACCTATCAAGCCTCCATCTATATCCGGTTGAAGCAAAAGTTCTTTGAAGTTATCAGGTTTAATGCTTCCGCCATAAAGAATTGATATTTCATCAGCTTTTTCCTGGCCATAATGTTCAATTAGCCAGGATCTGATCAAACTGTGAATTTCTTGAGCTTGTTGGGGAGTTGCGGATTTTCCTGTACCAATAGCCCAGACAGGCTCATAGGCTAAAACAATGTCAGAATCAAGGGTTATATTCTGGAAAGCTCCTTCCAGCTGATTAACGATAACATCTTTTATGATGCCAATTTCTCTTTCTTCCAGGGTTTCACCAATGCAAACAATTGGGGTAATGCCATTCTCCTGAAGTAGCAGAATCTTTTTATTAACAAATTCATCCGTTTCACTATAGAGTTTACGCCTTTCAGAATGACCAATTATACAATAATCACATTCCAGGGAACTTATCATTGCAGCTGATATTTCCCCTGTATGAGCTCCTTCTTGGGCATAACTAACATTTTGAGCGCCAATATAAATATTACTTTCTGCGGCAAAATCAGTAGCAAGTTCCAAATATAATGAAGGGGGGCAGATAACAACTTGAGTATTATTACAATTCTGGGTATCAAGATATTCAGAAATTTCCAGGAAAAAATCCTGTGCCTCGGAAAAAGTCTTATTCATTTTCCAGTTGCCTGCGATTATTTTTTTTCTCATTGTAACCTCATTAGTTATTCAGATTCGATACTATCAATATAGCCTTTAGCTACTTTTCCGTATTTAGAGTTATTAACCAATTTTTCAAAATCTGTTTTAGCCGCAGCTTTATCTCCCCGATCAAATTTTATGAGAGCTCTGTAATAGATTGCATCTTCATTTCCTGGTTTTGATTTCAGCAGATCAGCTATTCTTTGATTCGCGCTTGCCAGATCACCCATTTCATAATATTTTGTGATTAAAAGAAGGGTTATATTGTCATCTGGTTTCAATTTATTAGCTTTTTCAAAGTATTCAATAGATCTTGAATTATTTTTAAGATCATCATAAAGGGTCGCTAAATTCTTATAGACAATTACCAGTTTATTTTCATTAGGGTTAGTTTTTATGTAATCTTCATAGGCCTTTATCGCTTCTGAATTATTGCCCAATTCTTTATGTAAAGTTGCTATTTCCTGTAGCACTTTTGAATCCTGTTTTTGCTGAAATGCTTTATTATACCAGATCAGTGAATTTTCTTGATCATTCTTGTATTTATTGTAATAATTTCCGATCATTTTTTTTGCTTCAAAGGAGTTATTTTCATTGTCATATTCAATTAATTCATTGATGCCTGAATCAGCATCATCAAGATATTTGGTTTGAATTATGGCGATTTCTTTGATAAGATTCCAGTTATTGGGAGTGAGTTTTTTTCTCATTTTCTGAATTTTTATAGCATTATTAAAATCACTGATTTGCAGATAGGACTGATAAGCGTTAAAGTACCATTTTTCCAGTTTAGCATTATCGTTGGGTATACCATCCTGTTCAACAGCCTGTTTAAAAGTGGAAACAGCTTCCTGGAATTTAGCAGCTGCTTCAGCAAATTTTCCTTCGTTAAAAAGGTTTTCTCCTGCGACAGCCAGTTCATTTGCAATTCTTTCTAAGGGTTTATCAGCAAAAATATTATTTGCTAAAACTAAAAGTACTATTGCTGATATAGTTACTATTTTTTTGTTCATTCTAACCTCCAAAATAATCAAAGACATTTTTTTTTCAATAACCCAGTTGTCAACCTATCTATTCAATAACTTCAACTCCTGGGATGATACAGTCGATGTTCTTTTACGATAAAGTTTCTATCGATGTTAGTGTAAATTTGGGTAGTATTAATGCTGACGTGTCCAAGAAGCAGTTGCACAATCCTTAAATTAGCTCCAGCTTCCAGTAGGTGAGTTGCGAAGGAATGTCTAATTGTATGTGGGGAGACATGTTTATTGATTCCTGCTTGAATGGTAACTTTGCAAATCATTTTCCAGAGTCCCATCCGACTCAGTTTCTTGCCGGATCTGTTAATGAATAGCGTATCCGTAATTTTTTCTTTTTTCAGTTTCAACCAGCCGGAATTTATATAAATATTCACAAATTCCAAGGATTTTTCTGCAACGGGTACTATTCTTTGTTTGCTTCCTTTCCCCATGATGCGCACAGCATTTTCTGACCAGATAAGATCATGAACAGACAAATTGATTGTTTCAGAAATTCTTAAACCACTGGCATACATCAATTCCAGAATAGCTTTATTTCTTTGGCCTAAGGGAGTATCCATGGGAATGGAGTCGAGTAATTTCAAAATTTCATTTACCGAGAGTACGTCGGGTAGTTTTTGAGAATATTTTACAGAAGGAATTTGATCAAATTTTAGTTCAAGATCAATTGATTCTTCTTTCAGAAAGGTGAAATAGGCTTTTATGGAACTATTTTTTCTCGCAATGGAAGAGGATGTAAGTCCGATTTCCTGTAATTGCACGAAATAATTTATAATATCCTGGGAAATAATATCTTCTGAAAATTTCATAGAAAACAGCAAAAAATCTTTTACATCTCTGACATAACTGGAAACACTATTTACTGACAGACCTTTTTCAACTTTCAGGTGATATTGAAAACTGTTAAGGTAAGCTTGATCACGATTTGAAAGTTCAATTTTATTTTTTTTCATCATCGTCTTCAACCGTAGGCTCAGGATAAACTTTTATTTCTTTATCCGGATCAAGGTCATTAAACTCTTTTCGGGTCTTTAATTTATGCTTAAAATTAAAATAAATAATCAGTAAAACTGGTATAGTAATGAACCAGAATTTAAACATCAGCAGGAATATAATTCTAAAAAACCTGAAAAAAATTATAATTAGAAAAATAGTAATAATAAATTTCAAAAAATCTTTCATTTTTCTGTGAGGATCTTCCTAAAAGCGGGCGAAAAAACAGATTTAGGATAATTGGACAAGAATTCTTCAGCTTTAAAAAGTGAATCTTGTTCAGCAGATTCGATTTTAATTGTCAGCAACAAAGCATACTGGGAATAATCTTCATCTTTAAACTCTGTGTTGACGATGTTAAGAGTTTTATCCAGATCTCCGCTTTGCAATGACCACTCCGCAGCCAATAAAAGAATTTGTTCATTACCGGATGATTTATAGATATTCTCCAGAAGTTCGACAGCTTTCAAATAATCGAAGAGTTGCCTATTTCTGAAAGCTTCCAGAAAAACTTCCCGGTCAGCAGTATTTAGTTCACTTAAAATCAAAGATATCTGAATCGCATCGTTGACAAATTCATTTTCCGGCAGGTTTATCAGTATTTCTGCCAGGAGGCTATCCGACTGATTATTATCAGTAAAGACAGACAGTAAATAATGATAGTAGAATCCCTTTTTATAGATATCAGAACCGGGGTCCTGATTTTGGAGCAAATCCTTCAGCTGCCCGGAAGCAGAGGAATAATCTTGATTCATTATTTGATAATGAATTATGCGATATTCAAGTTCCATTTTTTCATTCTGGTTATAGCTAAACTGCTGTGCTTCCTGCAAATAAGATTCAACCTTATCCCATTGTTTTTCGATAATGGCGAGATCAGCCAACATTTCTCGGCAGATCCGGTTTACTTTCGTTTTGAACCGATAGTTCTTCTGTTTTATCTCTTCTGAGTCGTAGATAGACATCAATATTTCTTTTACTTGAGAATAATTTTTCTGTTGCCAATAGATCTGAGCAATTTTGATTTCGGCTTCAGCGATCAATTCCGGAGAATCAACTTTTTCTTTATATCTGGAAAAAGCTTTCAAGGCATTTTCAAAATCACCTGATTTATTTAAATTATCGGCAAAATTGTAAAGTTTATCATGATCCAGCAGATCATAAACTTCCAGGGCAGAATCTACATCTCCGATCTCTCCCAGGCTTGCGGCAAAAATCTCTTTGATAAGATTATTTTCGTTTGTATCAGCAAATTCCTTAACAGTTATAATCTGCGAACTGTCTTCTTGCAGAATCAATTTGATTCTATTTTGAACAAAATTTTTATAAGCACTATTTTTGATAACATGTTTTAAATACTCTCTGATTGAATTTGAGTAATCATTTATCTGATAGTAATTATTAGCAAGTTCGTGAGTGTAGAGAAATTCATCTGCAGCAACAATTCTGGCTTTTTTCAGTATTTCAATGGCATGTTCATGTTGTCGGTATCTTTCAAAAAGGGAGGCGAAAATTTTATAGTCGTTTAAATTTCCGGGATTTTCAGCCAGGAATTCATTGCTCAGTTTTCTAGCTTGTTTAATTTCAGATTTAGCCAAAAATAAAGTAATATTCATTTTGGCATAATCTTTTTGAGCAAAAAGTTCTTTTTTATCTTTTAGAAGTTTTTCTGCCTTATCTAATTGAGCAGTAAGAAGGTAATTTTCGATCAAATTTTCAGCAATTTCGGGATCCTCGGAATATTCTTCCAGCAGATCAAGATAGATTGATATTGCTTTTTCGTAGTCTCTTCTTAAAGAAAATCTATTTGCTTCTTTCAGCAATATCTCTTTCTGGGAAATTTCCGCCAGCAGCGAACTAAAAAACAGTAGAAAAATTACAAAATACTTCATATTACTCCCGATCATTCTCAAACGCAGTTTGAGACCATTCGTCTCTTTTAGGTGAATCTTTAAGCGAAATTGAAGCAAAGTAAAGAACTCCCCCGATAAGTGCCAGTAATATAAACCCGCCTACACTTGGCATAAGGAATGAGACCAGGGCTGGTATATATCTGCTTGATATAATGATAATAGCCATAATTATTCCCAGTCCCAGCAGTGCATTCAAGTACCTGTTCAGGCGGTAATATCCTGTTTTTCCGATAAAATGGGTCCGAGGAATAACAACCTGAATTTCATCCTGTAAATATTTTCTTTTAAAAAGAGCAATAACAACTGCTAATATTGGTAGCAGGATCACTACTCCCCACCCGGCGATCAGCAGCGCGCTGGAGGGATAATTTCCGTAACCCCGGGAAATAAGTTTGATTGTCTCATTAACAATCAGAAGGAAAATAATGATCGGGATAATAAATTTGATCATTACATCCCACAATTTTCCGATTTTAACTTCCGAATAGGAATTTGCATACTCCCTTAGATCGCTTAGTTTGAAGAACCATCCAATAACTACACATTCAAAAAGGACTACTGCACTGAGACCAAAGAACTCAAGCCATTTATCTACTATATCAAGCCAGTACAAGCCGGCACCTGTAGTAAAAATAATTCCGAATAACAAACCGACCACTGCCACACTGAAATTAGAACGTTTGGTACTCCAGCCGAATTTATCACGTAGAGATGAGGCAACAGCTTCCACCAGTGAAAAGGCTGAATCAATTGCCAGAGTTAGCAGCATTAAGAAGAACAGAATTCCGAAAAGCCTAGAAAAAGGCAGATTGTTAATAATAGTAGGATAAGTCACGAAAGCCAGACCAGGACCGCCTTTAAGTACATTTTCAACAGCCTGACCGGTTAATTGCGCATAATAACCCAGCGAACCAAATACGGCAAAGCCGCCGATAAAAGCGGTAGCACCATCACTGAGTGCTATAATAATTGAGCTGTTGATAATGTCAGCGTCTTTAGGCAGGAAACTAGCATAGGCTATCATAATGCCAAAGCCGATGGAAAGAGAATAAAAGACCTGTCCATACGCAGAGATCCAGACACTGGGATCCATCAGTTTTTCAAAATGTGGTTGGATATAATAGACCAATCCATCTGCTGAGCCGGGCAATGTAATTCCTCGAACAACAAAAACAATAAGCAGCAACCAGGGAACGAACACAGTAACGTAAACTACTTTAGAGACAGTTTTAGCGCCCTTCCAGATGGCTGCAACAACCAGGATCCAACCTATTATCAGAGCAATGAGGATAACAGGTTTGATTCCGCCCAGATCATAAGGTCCGGATGTTAACCCCAGGAAATTATTGTAGAAAAAATCGGCTGTATTTTCTCCCCAGGCGTGGGTAAGGGAAAACACAGAATAGTTCAGTCCCCAGGCCATAACAACAACATAATAGGAGACTATTGCGAATCCAACCAGAACAGCCCACCAGCCTATCCATTCGAATTTTCTGGCAATTTTAGAGAAAGAAAGGGGGGCAGCCAGTTTAAAGCGGTGTCCCAGGCTCAGCTCCATGATGAGGAGCGGTATACCAGCAGAGATCATAGCAATTATGTAAGCGATCAGAAACGCGCCTCCGCCATTTTCATAGCATTTAAATGGAAAGCGCCAAATATTACCCAGCCCTATAGCAGAACCGATAGCTGCCAGAATAAAGGCTTTACGGCTTGTCCAATATTCTCTTCCTGCCATTTTTGACTCCTTTAATCTTATTGATCCAGTTCATTAGCCTTTTCATTTAATAATTTTAGGTAAGCTTCAATCAATTCTCTGTATTCTTTCGGGAAATCCAGATAGTCTTCATTCAGCAGTGCTTTCTGGCGCATCTGCTCAAATTTTAGTTTTATTTCTTCAGGAAGATCCCAGGCTTCGATTTCACTGATCTCGGCTTTTCTTTTTCGGGAAAATTCTCTTTTATGGATCGATTTCTGGGCATCAAGAAGTCTGGAAAGTATTCTTTCCTGAGTATCAATCAGGTCCTGATTTATTCTGCCCTGTTTCAAGTTACGGGAAATCGATTCCAGGTCATCTACGATCTGATTCAAAGCAGAGGTCTGTTTTTGAGCTTCGGGATCATTTTGCAGAATTCTTTTGAGATTATCTGCCAATCTCTGTTCTTCGGCGGCCAGTCTTTGAGATTCCTGCAGCATTTCTCGATTCATTCTGCCATTCTGTCCCAGCTGCTGCATCAGCTCCATAGTCATCATATTCATCATCATCTGCTGCTGCCCCATTTGCTGCATAGCCTGCATCAGGGACTCCATGGAACCGCCACCGCCGCCCTGCTGCATATTATTATTAGCCTGAATAAGATCATAGATCATCAGGTTTATCCCTTTCTGAATATCTTTCAGGTACCCTTTGACATTATATTTTTTTGCTTCGTTAATGTAGG
>LKUH01000160.1 GCA_001412425.1 Candidatus Cloacimonas sp. SDB | reverse complement strand
GCGGTTGGGAAATTTTTTAGAAAATTCCAGCAATCCGGTTCCATCGGCCATAGCCGCCGTAATGGCAATAATTTTTTTATTCTTCTGAGCCAGCTGGCATAAAACCGAGCCCATGTGACTGGAATAAGAAATATCTTTTACCGCAACGCATTTTCCCGTTTTTACTTCATAAGGGCCTAAACCATGGAAACGAGGAGCATCATCCTCCGCAAAACCATAACCCTTACCCTTTTTGGTTACAAGATGAATCAATACAGGACCTACCATATTTTCCGAAACCTGTTTCAGTATCTTAGTCATCCGGCCAATATCATGTCCGTCAATTGGACCGACATATTTGAATCCCAGATCTTCAAAAATAACGTTAGGTACAAAGAAATTGATCAGATTTTCTTCAAATTTCTGGGCTCCAGCTATCAATTTTCTTTTAATTCTTCGAGGAAAATGCTGAAATAAATCCCAGATCTTTGTTTTTAAAGCATTATAGGATCTACTGACCAGAATGTTGGCTAAATAAGCCTGTAATGCGCCGACATTTTTGGATATTGACATGTTGTTATCGTTCAGGATTACAATCATGTTTTTCTGAAGATGACCCGCATTATTCAAACCTTCAAAAGCTAAACCACTTGTAAGTGCCCCATCACCAATTATAGCTACGGTTCTGGATTTTTCACCTTTGTATTCCTTTGCTACTGTTATCCCCAAGGCTGCCGAAATTGAGGTGCTGCTGTGACCAACTCCAAAAGCATCATAAGGACTTTCGAAAATATTGTTGAAACCACTTAAACCCTTATACTGCCTTAGAGTATCGAATTTATCGTTTCTGTCTGTAAGTATTTTATAAGCATAAGACTGGTGTCCGACATCCCAGATGATCCTGTCGGTAAGTGGATTGAAAATTTTCAGCAAAGCGATGGTAAGATCCGTAGCTCCAAGGCTGGGAGCAACATGACCTCCATTTTTTGCTGTAACTTCAATTATGCGGGTTCGAACTTCTGAAGCAAGTTTTTCCAGTTGAGCTACAGATAATTTTTTAATATCATTTGGACCTTTAATTTTATCCAGCATGGGCTATCCTCGTAAATTCATTAACAATATTTTCAGGCTGTTGCTGTCAAACAAAAATCAGCATATTTTACTATGTATCCAATTCAGTAAGCCAATTTTCCCGGTTTTTTTTAAAGCAGAAAAAGCGATTAATTTATCTTTTTCCAAAGAGAATTGCAATGCCAGATCGTTAAGAGTGGCATTTATTTTGGATTTGGGAATTTTATCAGCTTTTGTAGCGGTTATAATAAAGGCAATGTTTTGAGATTTCAACATTTCTATCATGATAAGATCTTTCGGATCTGCTTTGTGCCGAATATCAATCAGCACGACAACTCCTCTAATCTGCCTGCGGTGTAAAAAATATGCCTCAACCATTTTTCGCCAGGAATCTCTTTCCTTTTTGCTTACCTTGGCATAACCATAACCGGGAAGATCAACAAAATTAACCTGACCCGATTCAGCAGTAGCATCTACTTTATATCGGATATCAAAAAAATTGATCAACCTCGTTTTACCCGGAGTGGAACTTATCTTGGCAATTGCCTTTCGGTTGAGAATTGTATTTATCATGGAGGATTTTCCCACGTTGGATTTTCCTACAAAAGCAATGTCATAATTCAAGGAAGCAGGATAATCTTTGGGCAGGACAGCACTTTTAATGAACTGGGATTCCACTATTCTAAACATGAATATTTTCTACTCAAAATAGACCACAGAAGTGTTTTCCGACTCACAAATCTCAACTTCAGATAAACGGCAGCCCTCTCCGTCAATTTTCAGACTCAGTTCCTGAAAAATAAATCTGGCTATGTTTTCAGAAGTTGGATTGCAGTTCTGAAAGTAATCCAGATCATTCAATAAAGTATGATCAAATTTTTCAATAATTTCATTAAGGTCTTCCTTAATTAAGCCAAAATCTATGGTTAATCCAATTTCATCTGTTTCCTCACAGAGAATTCCGATTCTTACTTTCCAGTTATGTCCATGCAGGTTTTTACAGGGTCCATTATATCCTACCAGTTTATGAGCTGAAGAAAAATGAGACTTTACATTTAATTTATACATTCTTACCCCTTTGATCTATTGCAGGAATTTATTAATTCCTTAAATAAAATTAACAAACTTTAGAAATGTTTTTGGAAGGGCTAAATTTGTAAAGAATTTTAATGAGCTGTATTCAAGCTGATTCATTTTTGGCGTTGTCGGTTGAATTCTATCTGAAAGCAGGTTTAAATAAATCTCTTCTTAATATATAATTTATGCGGATTAAATAAAAAATAAAGCAGTTGACTTTTCACAGAGGATTTTAAAAGAAAAGTAAAAAATTGGAATAAATATTTCATTAATAGAGATAATTTTGGGGAGAATTAATGGGAAATAAAATGATTAGAGCCGACAAGAAAACCAGAATTATATATTTGATTCTAATTCTTATACTGGTTTTATTGGCCGTATCACTATATGTTTACTGGCAAAGTTACTACAGCAGGTTAACCATACTGGCTGAACAGCATCCCGATCAAGCTTTAATGAAAATCGTTAGTATTTTAAAGATATTTATCCTGATTAATCCTATAATCACGCTGGGATTTATAATCTACTTTATCAGCCTGGGAACAAAAACTTATAAAAGCAATCAATTTCCTCCGCCAGGAATTAAAGTCATAAGAGATATCCGCCTAACTGAAGGCAATAAGGCAAAAAAATATGCTATCGGTCTCTGGCTGTTTGCGGTTGCATTAATGATCTTTGCCATTGTGATAACCGTTTTATTAAATAATTTTATAAGTAATATTCATTAATTGAGGAGCAGGAATGAAAAAAATCAGGTTAATATTATTCATTTTCCTATTAAGTGTTTCTTTGTTGTCTGAAACTGTACTGGAAGAAGGATTTGAAGGTGGTACTTTACCGCCGGAATGGTCGCAGGAATTTGTTGAGGGATCTGTAAATTGGAGTTTTTCCAATGGTGGCTATGGTGCGCATCCGGAGTCAGCATATAATGGTTTTTTCAATGCCAGATTTTTTTACAATAGTACTGCCGGTAACACAACCAGGCTGGTAACAAAGGAATTCAATCTGGGAATAAATCAGGTGGGAACACTCACCTTCTATCACGCTCAGCAATCCTGGGTTGGTTATCAGGATGAGTTAAGCGTTTATTATAAAAATTCACCTGACGGAGAATGGATCTTTTTGACTTCTTTTACAGCCAATACACCGGAATGGACACTCAGGCAAATCACCCTGCCGAGTCCTTCCACCACCTATTATCTGGCTTTTGAAGGCTATGCTGAATGGGGTTATGGCGTCTGTATAGATGATGTTCATGTCGACGGTAATCCAATGTATGAATTTGATCTTCAGGGGGTATCTGTTGCAGGTCCTGAAAACATTACTGCCGGTACTTCGGAATCTTTTGGTGTTTCCATTCGGAATGCAGGCATAAATTCAATTTCCGAATATGAGGTCAGCCTTTTCCGGGAAGGAGATATTGAAGTAGTTTCTGCAGACTTTAATAATGAGATTGTTTCTGGTGCGATTGAAACCCGCTATATTGTCTGGAATATTCCGGCAGAAGAGCAGGAAGCATATACCTACATTTATGGGGTGGTCTTTTTGGAAGCGGATGAAAATATTTATAATAATACAACAGAGAACTTTGATGTCCATATACTGCCTCAGGGTACAGAATACCTTTTAGTAGAAGATTTTGAATCAGGAAACATTCCACCGGGCTGGTCTCAGGAATATATTACCGGAAGCAATGACTGGGTTGTTCAAACAGGCGGGGCCAGCGGAAATCCCGCTGCTGCTCATTCCGGCGAATATAATGCTGCTTTTTTACACTCATCAACCGGAAATACTACCAGACTGATCTCGCCTGAGTTTAACTTGGGAACTGCAAATATAGGCACACTTAATTTCTGGCACGTGCAAACTGTCTGGGCTGGTGATCAGGATGAACTGAATATTTATTATCGCAACACCTCAGCTTCTCCCTGGACTCTGATCGAATCTTTCACAGCTAATACACCGGAATGGACAGAAAGAAATGTTACACTTCCCAACCCCAGTATTACTTACAGTATCGCTTTTGAAGGGATTGACGGTTATGGCTACGGTGTCTGCCTGGACGACATAATCGTTATCGGGCAACCGACTGTATATGATAACGATCTTTCCGGGCATAATATCAGCGGTTCAAGCATAGTAAATGCCGGCAATTCCGAGATCTATGAAATCCAGGTGAAAAATGTCGGTGATCTGCCTCAGAATTCCTATACAGTAAAACTATATAAATTAGGAAATATCGAGCTTGCTGCTTTAGAAATAAATGAAACCTTACAACCGGGAGAAATTGCTGCTGTTGATCTGCAATGGAATATACCGGCAAGCGAGCCTTCAGGATCAACGGTTTTGTATGGGAAAGTTGAATTAATCGGTGATGAAAATATCAATAATGATCTTACTCCGACTCTGAATGTTGAAATTTTCCCGCAGGGCATCTTTGAAATTATTGTTGGAGAAGGCACCGAACAAAATAATAGATTACCGGTCAGCTTCCAATATCTGAACAGTTTAACTGAATCGATATATCTGTCTTCTGAACTTAATAACCTGACAGGCTTTATCAACGCCATAACTTATTACAACAATTTTTCCAATAACCTGCAGAATGAACCGGTCTCTGTCTGGATGGGTGAAACAACTCTGGCAACCCTGGCAGATGGCTGGATCCCGGCATCTCAACTTACCCAGGTTTTTAATGGCAATGTCAGTTTTCCTCCCGGACAAAATGAAATTACCATCAATCTTACTGCACCCTATTACTACAGTGGGGATAATCTGGTTATAATGGTACATAGACCTATGGATACCAACAACTATGGTACTACCGATTATTTTTATTTAACCGAAACCCCCGACATTATGGACAGAACCAGATATGAACGGGATGATGTAATGATACTCGATCCCAATAATCCGCCGGAAGGTTTTTCCTTTGAAAAATTTCCCAATACCAAATTTACTTTCTATCAGGGTGCCATGGGTGATGTTACAGGTTATATATATGATAACGAGGAAAATCCTCTCGAAAATGCTGTAATTACAATTGAACAAACTCAACAGATCGGCTATACGGATGAATTCGGTATGTTCTTTCTGGGAAATGTTCAGGTTGGCAACTATGAATTTACTGCCAGTGCCTTTGGTTATACTCCCCAGACTATCTCTGGAGAAGTAGTAGAAAATGAAGTCCTTGAACTGACTTTTTATCTTCCGCCTCTTGCTGTAGTAAATGTTTCCGGTTCAGTTGCTGGAAGCGATTTTCCCGAGGTTGGACTGGAAGGAGCTTCAGTTACTCTCTCAGGATTTGAGAATTATCAGACCTACAGTGATTTTAACGGGCAATTTGAATTTTCAGGCGTTTATGCAAATCTTACTTATGATCTGGAAGTTACCCATGATGAATACGAATCTTATTCAGAAGAAATAACAGTTGAAAGTGCAGATCTTGATCTGGGCGTGATTCTCCTCAATGAATTTACCACTCCTCCTTCCAATGTTTATGGAGTGCAGAATGCTCATGGAACAGAGGTGGAATTAACCTGGAACGGACCTGGAATAGGAGGAAGTGAATTCCGTTATGATGATGGTACTGTTGCCACTCAGATCGGGTTTAGCAATACTCCTGCAAATGCAGTGTTTGGGGCAGTACACAACCATAATGCCGTAATAGAGGAAATTCATTGGTATCTTACTTCAACTTATGGGGCACATTCCACTGCCAAATTAATCCTTCTGGGTCTGGATGACTCAGGTCTTCCCGATTCTGAAGAACTACTGCATATCACAGGCAATCTGCCAAATCAGGATAACCAGTGGAATATCTATGTTCTACCCGAACAGGTGTCTGCTCCCAATGGTTTTCTGGTAGGGGTTATTACGCCGAATTTATATACCGGCATCGGCTTGGATGATGGAGTGGGTGCGCCCTGGGAGTTTGTTCCCGAAACCCAGCTGGCAATTGAAAACTGGAGTTCAGGTTCAGAAAACTGGACTGATATCGGTGAATTCAATTTTACCCGGAATATGATGATCAGGGCTTATGGATACGATTATGGAGTTGTTAATACTTTAACCCGTAAGATGAAATTTAATAAAAGAAGTTTTGAATCCTATGCTGTTTACCGGTTTCTGCAAGTTTATCACAATAATCAGAATTATTGGTATCAGCTTACCAATACCGTTACTGACACTACCTATATTGACGATAGCTGGGGAGCACTTAATCCGGGAGAATATCAGTACGCCGTTACCTCCGTTCATACAAATGGAGTAGAGTCAGTACCATCTTTTTCTAATGTAATTACCAAGACAACTCCGGCAGACTCTGAAGAAGATATAATATTGGCAGAGAACCTGCTGCTGGATAATTATCCCAACCCCTTTAATCCCGAGACAGAGATCAGGTTTAATACCATTCCCAATTCGGGTCATACCGAAATATCGATTTATAATTTAAGGGGCCGGAAAATCAGGACCCTGGTTAATGAAATACTTCCGGCGGGAATTCATACAGTTATCTGGAATGGTAAAGATGAAGAAGGGTCCAATGTATCTTCGGGTATCTATTTTTATACCATGGATCAGGGTGGGAATAAAATTGATATAAAAAAATGCTTATTGCTTAAATAAGAAAATTTTCTAAATAATTATTTCTTCGGGATCATTCTGTGCAGGAATAACTTTCCATTCTTGTTCGACTTCATTGAAATCAGCGATTTTATCAAGCGGAAGTTTTATATATTTCCCTGAGGCTGTAACAGCAATATCACCATTTTGCAGGACGAGTTCGCCAGTGCCTTTAAAGAATCTTTTATTTTCTGAAGTTATCCTGCTTATTATGGTTAACTCCTCATTTAAGGGAACAGGTTTTCTGAAACTGACGCTCAGGTCAACCGTAACACCCCAGATTTTATCATTATAAACCATAATCGCTCTGCCAATTGTCTCATCCAGAATTGCGCTGGCAATGCCACCATGTAAACGTCCGGGATAACCCTGATGTCTTTCATCCGGCGTGAAAAGTGCTGCCAGCTCATCATTTTCCAGTTCGTAAAATGCCGCTTTTAAACCGAAATTATTTTTCAAACCACAGACGAAGCACATTTTACTGTTCTGGTGTTTTTTCCTTATAATAAATTTCATAAGCTATTCCTATTTTACAAATCATAAAATTTACCCTTATTTTGAAAAAATATGGGCAATTTAAAAAATCTTAATACTCTGTTTTATAAGAGTTTTGATCTTTTAATTAAATACTGCATAAGATTATCATCAAAAGGAGTATCTGTTGTAATGGGATTATACTCGATAAAAGCTTCGTGGCATTTTGTTTTGAGATAAAGCGTATTATCATTGTAGGCTTTCTTGTAATCGTTCTTTATCTGCCAGGGATTTACTGTGATCTTTTCTCCTGATTCAGAATCAACAAATTCAGTTTCAGTTTTAAAACTAAAGTCGATCTCATCTTTATCCTGAATATGAAACAGAATGACTTCATGTTTCTGGTGCCTGAAATGCTGCAGTCCCTGCAATATCTGTTCAGGCTCGTCAATCAGGTCGGAGATCAGAATTATTAGTCCGCGTTTTTTTATTCTATCTGCCAGTGCGTGCAGGATATCTGCTGTTTGAGTTCTGTCTTCTGCCTGCAACTGGTAAAGTTCTTTAAATATAACATTTAAATAAGATCTCATAGAGCGGGGAGGAATATAATTAGTAATCCTGTCGGAGTAGGTTAGAAGCCCTACAGCATCCTGTTGAGAGATCATCAGATAGGAAAGGGCTGATGCAAATGCTTTGGCATATTCCAGTTTGGTGAGATTTCCTGATGTGTAGGACATTGATTTGCTGTGATCGATAAGGATGTAAGATTTTAAATTTGTTTCCTCTTCATAACGTTTTATATAATAGCGATTAGTCTTGGCATATACTTTCCAGTCAAGGTTACCGATTGAATCTCCCGGATTATACTGGCGATGATCGGAAAATTCTACACTGAAACCATGATAAGGAGATTTATGGAGGCCAACAATGAATCCTTCCACTATGAGTCTGGCACGAAGGTTGAATTTATCGAGTTTTGCGATAAACTCTTCTGTAAGGTACTTGCTGTGCATTATTCGGTTGGGTAAGTTTTGCTATTTTTCTTTTTTGCACCCATCATTATGGCTAAAGGAAAAAGAATGACATAACAAATTATCAGTAAAATCGGTGAGATAGTTTTATCTCCGGTTCCCATAATAATGTAAGCCACAATAGTAATAAGGATTGCAATTATTAATATTGCTGAATTTAATTTTGAAAAGACAAATTTCATCTAATTCTCCTCGGGATCATTTAAACTTTTTAGAATCTCTCGGGATAAATTTACCGATTCGATATCATTGTCAAGTTCAACAGCCAGATGAAGGTATTTTTGCGCAAGATTGATGTTGTTAAGCTTAAGATAGATCTCTCCCAGGTGATAAGCTATCTCGCTGTTATTGATTTTTTCCGCAAGAGGTTTCTCCATTGCAGCCAGAGCTTCTTCGTATTTCTCCATTCTGAAATATAGCCAGGCTGCACTGTCCCAGATCATTGAATTCTGCGGATCCAGCTCAACAGCTTTGGTTAAAATCTCATCAGCTTCCGAATATTTTTCTTCAATTTGAAGATCAGCGATGGTATATCCAAAAAGATTAAGGATTTCAGGGTCATCGGGATACAGAGTTAAAGCTTTATCCATTACAATAAGCAGAAAGGGAATATCTGAAAATTGCTCACTCAGAATGGAAGTTACAATAATGGATCCTTTGGAAGGTTCCGGATTTTTATTCATTTCTTTCTTAAAATAAGCATAGGCACTGGAATCCTGAAGGGTATTGTAGTAATAAAAACCGAGTATTTGTTCCAGCGAGGGATCCTGGTTTTCTCTTTTCGAAAGGAGATCCTTGGCTTTGGGAAGATTGGCCTCATCTAAATTTAATAAAATTATCGCAGCAGATTCTACCAGATCTTTTTCCTGTAAATAATTTAAGGATACCCGGTTTATGTATTCTTCACTTTTAGCAGTTATATTAAGAAGTCCGTACATATAGCCCGCCAGAAAATGTGCCATATCAAGCTGATCAGCAGTTTCCAATAAAGCTGAAACAAAGATATCCAATTCCTTTTCACCAGCAGATTTCATCATATCGTAATCAGTAATTATGTCCAAAATCAGATTAATATCGGAAGCAAAAAGAAAATTTTCTGCAGCCTCGCTGTATTTCGAATTGTTGAAAAGGACATAACCGTAATAGGCGTGGAATAGTGGTTCAACTTCTTTAGGCAGATCGTTTTTTTCGACAATTATTGCAGCAGTTTCAAGGGCCAGACCATCTTCTTCAAGCGTAAGAGCTGAAAAGAAAAGATATCGTAAAGTTGGGTCTTTATCCAATTCCAGACAGATATTTTTGTTTTCAACAATTGCTCTATAATTATGAGAAAGAAAGTAAAGATTGATCAAATAGCTTTTTAAAAAATCTGAAGTTTCATTCTGAGCATCGATATGTTGCTGAATTTTCTCTGTAATGCTTGTTGTGTCTCCCCTTTGCTCATAGATTGTTAAAATTGAACGAAGGACTCTTTCCTCACCCCAGATTGAGTAAGCCTGTTCCAGTATTTCCAGGGTTTTTTCCGGGTCGCAGGAAGAGTAGATTTCTGAGATCATTAATACCGTATTAAGATCTGTCCAGTCTTCTTCCAGAGCTTTTTGCAGGTAGGACAGGTCATCATCATTAAGCTGATTCTTTCTAAAAAGATAGTAAGATAAATACAGGTTCATGGAAGGATCTTGATCGAGTGCTTTTTTTAAATATTGGTCTCCCTTTTCGAAATTTCCCTGAAAACTGTAGGATTCAGCCAGCAGGATGAATATTTTGACAGGACAATTATCCAGAGCAGTACATCTTTCACCAATATTGATTATTTCGTTATGCAAAGCAGGATCAAATTTAGCCTGTGCTGCCAAAACTTCCAGCAGTCTTGCTTTGATCTCAATCTCTTGCGGAGCAAAAGATTCAGCTTTTTTCAGCAGACTTTCGGCAGATTTAAGATCTCTTAACTGCAGTGCGGTTTCAGCCATGGAATAATAATAAAAAGCTTCATATTGCAGAGGATCCTCAGGGGATTCGGTTTCTATTTTACTGGAATAGCAGTAGCTGGCGAACAGAATTAGGCTGATTACTGCAATAAGATTTTTTTTCATATGATTTTACATCCTGTCACACTGAGTAAGATCCGGCAGCTGCCGGAGACGTATCGAAGTATCAAGTGATTATCCTCGTTTCATCCTTCAATACTCCGCTAAATGGTTGTTTCATTTATTTTTAAAATGTCATATAATACAGTAGACTTAAGGTTCTATCACTACCTTCAGTGTCCTGTCGATTTTCCAGCAGATCATAAAGAGAGATTTTTAAAATCAGGTATTCCGTGAAGTAAATATCCAGAGAAGCATTGAGATAGCCATATCCCATTCCTTTCACTGTTTCATCTAATGTATTATTTTCCCAGTCCTCATTGTCATTCCAGGCCAGATCGTATTCACAGAGAAAAACGACCGCATCCCCGAGAGATTTGTCAAAACCAGCATAAATGTTTAAATCTTCATCATTATCGTTTCTTTCCAGACTGTAATTTGCCCCCAGATGAAACCCCAAATTGCCCAGAAAATAATAATTCTTACTCATAACGCCGTAAAATCCCTTAGATTTAATATCATAACGCTCAGCGTCAGAATGATAATTTCCATGTCCCTGAGAGTCATATCCCAGGGCAATTGCAGGTAATGAGTTTGTCTCATCAAGTATTCTGAATTTTGCACTGAACTCTACCCTGTCATGCCATTCAGGACGCTGGTTTCCAACAATATTTTCCGCACCGTAATTTACCCCGAACATAAATCTGGGAAATAAACCGATCTGAGTGCCAAGTATCAGACCGTTCCTTTTATATAGTTTTGCTGAAATCTCAGCTTCACCTCTCTGCAGAATTCCTGCTGTGGGTGAATCTATGAGGGTGTTCATTTCATAACCGAAAAGAACTCCCGCCAGAATTATAAATACAAAGAACGCTAATATATTTTTCATAATTTCTCCTGAACTATTCAATAACTAAACTATTGCTGATTATTTCCAATTCAATTAAAGAATTCAATTTATAACCTTCCGGAAAATAAACTGAATTATCAATAATGTAAGCATTACCGCTTGAATCATCATAAAAGGAAAAAGATTGGAAAGCACCACCAATCAGATGTTTCATATTTTGCCAGCGACCTGATAATTTCCACCCCTTATGGTCTCCTTTCTGATAATTTTCTATTCTTATGTCTTTATCTTTGAATTCATCTTCATCATAATAATTCCAGACCAGAGCAGCTCTTTTTTCCTTCAACCATTCTCTGGTAAATAGTTCTTTGTCAATTTTTTCATAATAAACTGCAACATATCTGTCTGCCTTATCTCTACTTCTTGCCAGAAATGAGATAAAATTATTAGCACGGTCCTCTTTAAATAATAGATAGTATTTTGGAATTTTGATCTGCCAGGGGTAACCAGCAAAAGTAGCAGGAGAATATACTTCAAATTTATACAACTGTTCCTCCACTCTCTTAAAGAGTTTATCTTTAAATAAATTAAAAATTCTCTCAGACTGCAGAATGTTTAGTTTAAGAAGATTTTCCTCATTGTCGCCCAGCATGAATATCACAAATTGATCGTTGACCCAGAGGTTGTTTTGAGGATAGATTCCTACGTTGTTTTCAACAACTTCTGCCATTATTTTTTCACCCATGATACCTTTTACATAATTTGACACTTCTCCTTCTGAGGAAATATCACAGAAAAATACAAGGTTATTGAATTTATAAAATTGTTCCAGTCTGGCAAAATCAATCCTCTCTATTTCAAAATATTTCTCATTCTGAGTTGTAAAAATAAATCTTTCCAGGCTTTCCCTTAAAGGTGTTTCCGCATATCTCCAGATATCATCATCGGCAAATACGTAAATTGACTGTTTGTGACCCCAGGACATTGGTTTACTGGAGACTCTTTTACCGGCGGACTGTTCATTGTTTTCCGAGGAACAGCCTATTAAAAGTATTATCAGAATAAAGCAGGCTAATATATTCTTCATTTTTTCCTCAATCTTAAAATT
>LKUH01000159.1 GCA_001412425.1 Candidatus Cloacimonas sp. SDB | reverse complement strand
CTCATTTTTCACTTTAGAAAGAGGTATACCTTTTTTAATGCAGGCAAAAACTCTATTATAGAGTTTTTCAATTACTTTTAGCATTCTATATTGAACAGGAAGAACAGTGTATAAATCCCTGGGGTGAAAGGCGTTTTGTTGCAGAAAACCAATTTTTAGAAGCCTGGCCATCTCCAAAATAATTCTCTGGTCATCTGGCAAGACATCTTCACCAACCAGTTTTACAATATCCATCAATTTGTTTTCCTCCTGGAGTATCGCCATCATTTTGGATCGAATATCCAGCATATCCGAAGCAACATTGTTTTCAAACCACTCTTTTAAAATAGGAATATAATTACTGTAGGATAATAGCCAATTAATAGAAGGGAAATGCCTGGAATGAGCCAGCTCTCTATCCAAAGCCAGAAAAGTTCCCACGATTCTCTTAGTAGATTTGGTAACCGGCTCTGAGAAATCTCCTCCAGCTGGAGAAACAGCACCAATAATTGTGACTGAACCTTCTGAACCATTTAAATTCTGGAAATATCCTGCTCTCTCGTAAAAAGCCGATATTCTTGATGCAAGATACGCAGGATATCCTTCCTCTGCAGGCATCTCTTCCAGTCTACCTGAAATTTCTCTCAAAGCTTCAGCCCATCGTGATGTTGAATCTGCCATTACAGCCACATTGTATCCCATATCCCTAAAATATTCAGCAATGGTAATACCGGTATAAATAGAGGCTTCCCTGGCAGCTACCGGCATATTTGAGGTGTTGGCAATGAGGACTGTGCGGTCCATCAGAGGGTTTCCAGTAGTGGGATCTTTAAGTTTTGGGAAATCTTCCAATACCTCTGTCATCTCGTTGCCGCGTTCTCCACAGCCAATATAAACAATAATATCGGCATCACTCCATTTAGCCAACTGGTGTTGGGTAATTGTTTTCCCGGTACCAAATCCACCAGGAATCGCTGCTGTTCCGCCTTTAGCCAAAGGGAAAAAGGTGTCAATAATCCGCTGACCCGTTACCAGTAATTTGTCAATAGGTATCCTCTGGTTGGTTGGTCTAGGTTGTCTTATTGGCCATTCCTGAAACATCTTTAACTCATATCTTTTACCATCAGAATTTGATAGAACCAGTAGAGTATCTGATATTTTGTAAGAGCCACTAGGTACTATTTTCTCAACTCTACCCCATATGCCCGGAGGAACCATTATCCGATGGACAATCATGCTTGTTTCCTGAACATTGGCAAAAACTTCCCCGGGTCCTAGTTGATCTCCAGTCTTAGCTGCTATCTTCACATCCCAATATTTTTCTTCATCGATTGAGAGTAATCCGATTCCTTCCGGAATAAATCGATTTCCTAAATCGTAAATCCTGGAAAGGGGTCTTTCTATACCATCAAAAATATTTCCAATAATCCCTGGCCCAAGCTTTAAGGAAAGCGGTTTGCCAGTGCCATACATTTTTTCTCCAATTTTAAGCCCTGTTGTTTCTTCATATACCTGAACGGTACCCAGCTCATTTTTCAAAGAAATAACTTCTCCGATTAATTTTTTTTCACCTACCATGACCATTTCACGGACCATAAAGCCTTCCATCTGATTTGCCTTGACAACTGGTCCATTAATGTATATGATATTCCCCTGCTTGGTCATCTTATTTCTCCTTATTTAAACGGGAAGAGAGAACTTCTCCGATTAACTTATCACTTTCCTCTAAAATAGTATTAATTGTAAAATCAATTTCCAGTCTTCTATCTCCACTTTTTACAAAGACACCACCAATCAAAGATTCATCAGTCTCGATTTTATATGTTTTTTCATCTCTGTCAGCATTAATTGTTTCTAAAATTATCTTCTGCCTGTGCTTAACATCATTTTCACTAAATTTTAAAATGATAAACTGCTTTTCAGATATTTTTGATAAAACTTCTTTTATGGCTTTTTTT
>LKUH01000158.1 GCA_001412425.1 Candidatus Cloacimonas sp. SDB | reverse complement strand
ATTGCATAATGAATGCTATTTTTTAAATAGATTATTGAGCTAGCAGAAAATTGATTTCGGTTATCTACAGCAAAAGTATTTTTTGTAAATGTTATCTGAATATTTTTGACTGTTTGAAAGGCTTCTTCTCGCGGCAAATCACTCGTTAAGAGTAGTCGTGCGTATTCATTTATTTTGTCGAATGCTGTATCTATCCTGTTTTTCTGCTTTGCTCGTTTAGTTTGAATCGAATGTTCCAGTCCCTTTATTTCTGATCCTAAACGCATTTTTTTTGATTTTGCATTTTCTAAAATCATAGCGGCCTTAACTTGCTTTAAAAGGAATTCTATTTCGCCCTGAAGTTCACCCTTCTTAATCAAAAGTGAATCAATGTATTCATCCCGAACCGTCTTAACTTTAAGCATAGTTTCATCAAAGCGTAACTGTGCATTTCTGGTTTTTTCATTTAGTTCTGGTAAAGCAGCCTTACGCACAGTTAATTTGTTCTCTTTTTCGGTAAGGAGTAAATCGGACTCCTTTATTTGTAAAAGAAGTTCTTGTCTCATCCTTAAAGCTTGTGATGATAATCCATCTTTTTGAATATTTTGCTTGCATAAAGAACAAATATCTTCAGAAAGTTCAGGATGTATTGGTGAAAGACAGTGAGGACAAAAGGATATTGGTAACTGGCCTAAAGTCTCTCGTGTTTTAATTGATTCATCTAAGGCATCAACCCGTTTTTGAAGGCTACTAATAAATCTTCTAGAATCTTCCACTTCATATTCAAGCGCTTGCACATCATTCAGGGTCGACGAATACTTGTTTTTTAGAAAGGAAAGGTTAGTATGCAATTCCTTATAGACAGTCAACAGATCATTATCTTCTAATATTTTATTTAATATGGTCTGGTTATCAAGAGTGGCTTGGATTTTTTGAATTTGCTCCTTATTTTCATTAATAGTGGCTTCAATCTTTTTAATTTCTATTTCCTGTTCTGTTTCTCCAAGGATTTCTATAAGCCCATCTACTTGGCGTGAAATGCTTTCAAGTTCCTTTTGTTTTGCTCTAAGGCTTAATTCATCTGAATAAAGAGAGTCATCGTAAATTCCAAATAATACTTCACCTACAGTATTTCTCGTGAGTGGTGTGTCAAACTGCTCATCACGCATAAGCGACTCCACGGAACTTAATTGGTCAATGTATATTAATCTTAGTATCTGATGCATTGTAATATTACTTGAATTATCATTCTTAACTTCTGGAAATTCTAATGCACGAAAAAGTACTTGAGAAAAACTATCAATATTTTCGCTTCTTCGAAAAGGGAATTCCTGCCAACCTTCAGCAACTGACTTACTTGCATCTGCTAGCGTTCCCCAATATATGGCCATATTTTGTCTGCTGGAATTTGATACCATCCTTTTTAATGTCAATATAATGTTGTTTATTTCTATCTCGGCAATAATATAGTCACAGCGTTCAGCTTCCGGTTTCCACTTATTGTGATCACCACCTAGAATAAAAAAAATAAAATCTGCTATAGTTGATTTACCGGAACTGTTAGTGCCCCTTATAATATTAACGCCATCGTGAAAATATTCATCATATACAGAGAGACCTTTACAGAACACGCATAATCTTCGTAGTGATAATTGAGGTTTAAGAAGGATCATATTGATACTCCAGTAATTCCGTTCGAGCTTTCAGCCCTTTATTGCCATAAAGGCTTATAGAATTGAAACTTCGTGTTAATAAATCAATAATGTTCGAATCGACTGAATTTGCTTTTTCAATTGTTTCATTTAAGTCTTTTGGTATCGGCGTAACGGTTCGTCGCACTTTTCCTTGCGACAAACTCTCTGCATCAATGAGGTTATAGGATGCCAAACACTTGAGTGCAATTATTTGTAAAGGTTCCAATTGGTGAAAAATACGATGAGGGTCATTGAACTCTTCATAACGTTGCTCATACGCCCTGATCTGTCTTCTGAACGAAAGCAACTCTCTGGGAAATTTCATTCTATTAATTTCTTGTGGAAATAGAAGATAAAAATCTAGAATTTTTATTCTCTCAATCTCATGATCATCAATAGGAAGTTTTGTTAGCAGACGTAATATCCTAAATATACAATGATTAATATCAAAAGCTGGATGATATAAAAGCATATTTAAACC
>LKUH01000157.1 GCA_001412425.1 Candidatus Cloacimonas sp. SDB | reverse complement strand
ACTTTTACGTAAAAAATCAAACAATTCATCATTAAATAATTGCGGTTCTATTGAGCTAAGTCTGATTATCTCGACTCCCTCTATCTGTTCCAGATCTCTTAATAATTCAGGTAAATAGTACTTCTCCCGCTTCTCCAATCCGTATAAACCGAGATTTATTCCACCTAACACAAACTCTTTATAACCGGAAGCAACCAGGGTTTTAACCTGTTTCATAACATTTATTGGATCACGGCTGCGCGGATTACCTCTACCGTAGGGAACTGCGCAGTAAGCGCAGAAATAATTGCAGCCATCCTGCACCTTGATAAATGCTCTAGCTTTATCAGGGATATTGGCCGTTGATAATTCTGCAAAATCGAAGGCAGAAAAAATATCGGTAAATTCTGGCAGATCATTATTCAGGAAATCGAATATTCTGTTTTTCTGGTTATTATCTACAATCAGGTCTATCGGACCCAGTTCTTTTACCTTGTCGTGGTTAATCTGAGCATAACAGCCCGTAACTACAACCTTAATGTCGGGATTATTTTTTTTGAATTCCAGTGCCTTGCGAATAGCATTTCTGCTTTTATAATCAGTTCTATTGGTTACGGTGCAGGAATTGATAATGTAAACATCGGCCTGATTTTTAAACTCAGTTATTTCATACCCGGCTTTTTGAAAATCATCAAGAATACAGGCTGTTTCATATTGATTAACCTTACAACCGAAGGTTACTGCAGCCACTTTTTTCATCAGTTTTTCCGCGAGTTTTAAAACTCGATCCCGCTTAATCTTCCATTTTTTTTAAAGTTATTCCCAATTCCTGCAATTGCTTTTCAGATACTGAGGACGGAGAATCACTCATAATATCTGCAGCCTGCAATGTTTTGGGAAAAGCAATCACATCTCTGATTGAATCGGCTCCAGACATTAACATAATCATCCTGTCTATTCCCGGTGCAATCCCACCATGAGGCGGAGTTCCATACCGTAAAGCATTTAAGAAAAAACCAAATTTCTCTTCCTGCTCCTCTTCACTGAAACCAAG
>LKUH01000156.1 GCA_001412425.1 Candidatus Cloacimonas sp. SDB | reverse complement strand
CAAAGCTCTCAAAAAATTATCTCTTTGTCTGGAATCAGCATAGAGATCGTTCATGGGTTTACCGATAAGATTTTCCCGCGTATAATCGGTGATAGTATTTATTGAGGGGCTGATTTCCTTAATTATACCATCGATGTCTACTTCATAATAAATATCCTGAATGTTATCGAAGATCCTTCTGAAATTCTCTTCACTGCTTTTAAGAGCTTCTTCGTCGTGTGTTCTTTTTGTAATGTCTTCACAGGTGGTGACAATGGCAATTATTTTTCCAGTTTCATTTCTAACCAGGTCGGAGATCAGTTGTACAGGGAAGATGATCTTATCCTTTCTGATATTGGAGCTTTTTCTTATTTGACCTTGCCATTCTTTGATTTTGTTAATATCAACTTCTTCTCTAAGAACATTAGAGGTGAAGATAGAAGAATTTTTTCCCAGCAGTTCATCTTGGTCGTAACCGTGCATTTCTGCCTGAGCCGGGTTCACGTAGAGTATTTTTCCATGGACATCTGTTATTGAAACACCCAGTTTCATGGTTTCGATAGATTGTTTAATTTGTTTTAAATATTTTGCTTTTTCCATTAAACTTTCAATTTCATTTTTCAGATGTTCTTCGGTTAATCTCATTTTAGATGTAGCTTCTCGAACACGGGTATCAATCTTGTCGTATTCTTTTTTTAATTCTCTTTCCATTTTTTTTCGTTTTGTTAGATTTACTAATGAGAACAGGGTAATAAAAAGGAACAGGAAACTTAAAGCTATTATCCAGAGGGATTCTCTATTATTCCGATAAAAAGGCGGAATAGATAAATAAGTTCTTATAAAGAAATCTTCAATTGATTTAGCAAATCTTTCCATACTCGATGCATTGTCCAGCGATTCATTATTCTGCAAAAGGGGATTTGTCAGCCTCAAGTTAAAACTTGATATTTCTAGAGCGAAGACAGCGGGTGTAAAATTTGAGTAATAAACTATTCCTATCAGGAGGATTAGCAGCAAAAGCAATAATTTTTTTAATTTCATAAGAATATCACCCTTCATCCTGTAACAGATTATTTATTTTGGCAACTCGCTAAAAGTCCAATAATCTTTAATTGTTTTGATTACTTCAACAAACTGCATATAATCAACCGGTTTAACTATATATCCGGCAATTCCAAGTTTAAAAGAATCCACTTTATCATGCTCATCTTTAGAAGTAGTTAAAATTATGACAGGTATCATATTAAGTTGGTCGTCCTGTCTTAATATTCGCAGGAATTCAATTCCGTTCATTTTGGGCATATTCAGATCCAGAAAGATAAGAGCCGGTCTTTCGTTCTCCTCATTTCTGAGAAATTCCAGTGCTTCTTCTCCATTGCCGACCAGATCTATACGATTTGTAACATCGATATCTTTGAAAGCCCTTTTTATTGTCATTGCATCAACAAGGTCATCATCAATAATTAAAATAGGTTTATCATTTCTCACAGAGTTTTACTCCTTATAATTGATCTCTTTTTCAGTGGAAGTTGTTTCCTGAATTTCGTTAATAGCAAAAGGCAAGGTGAAGAAAAACGTAGTGCCTTCTCCCAGTTTAGATTCAACCCAGATCTTGCCATCATACATAGTTATTATTTTTTTTATCAGGGTCAGTCCTATTCCAGTACTTTCAAATTCGTCTCTAGGCTGGAGAGTCTGGAAAATTTTAAATATTTTGGAAAAATGTTTCTCTTCAATACCGGGTCCGTTATCGGCAACAAAAAATTCCCAGTGATCAGCTTTTATATTACATCCAATTTCTATTTTGCCTTCAGGTTTATCCATGAACTTAATTGCATTACTCAGCAGGTTTTGGAAAACTTGACTAATTCTGGTACTTTCGAATCGTATTTCAGGTAATTCATCTACAACTTTAATTTCGATATTTGCAGGTGGTGCGATAATATCAATAACTTCTTTCAAGAGGTCATTTAAATTTACTTTAATTTTTTCTTCATTAATTCTACCAACTCTGGAGTATTCCAGAATTCCGTCAATAAGGTCATGCATTCTTTTAACGCGGCTCATCAGAAGTCTCATCTGTTCTTTACCTTCAGGATCGAACTTATCAGAATAATCTGTGGAGATCCAGTTGGCAAGTGTACTTATAGCTCTTAAGGGAGCTTTAAGGTCATGTGAAACCACATAGGCAAAATTCTGAAGTTCATCGTTAACATCTTCCAGTTCTTTAAATAATTGTGATTGTACCTGTTCGTATTTTTTCCTGTCAGTAATATCTATAGCTGAAGTAGCAGTAAAACTGGTATTTCCGGAAGTATTTGTAATAACGTTTCCATTCATCAGCATTGGGAATCTAGAGCCGTCTTTTCTGGTATGCCAAACTTCCATTGCACTGTAACTGCCATCTTCCTTTAGGCGTTTTTTAATTATATCGAGTTTTTCCTTTTGGTCTTTATTATGGAAAAGAGACATTTTTTTGCCGATAATTTCTGTTTGTTTGTAACCCAGAACATTGGCATAATATCTATTAATGTATTCTATTTTTTCATTTGAATCTATACTAAGAATGCCATAGTTGGCATTATCAAAAATCACTTTAAATTTCTTGATTTCCTCTTCAGCTACCATCTGTTCGGTAATGTCATTGAGAAAATTCAGGGTTGCAGGTTTATTTTCCCAGGTTATCTTAACTGAATTCAATTTAAGCCAGCGTATTTCCTGATCAGAAGTTTGAATTCGAAAGGAAATAAAGCCATTTTTATGATTACCTTGGATTAAATTGCTGTAAGCATCTGTAAAAAGGTCTTTATCATCAGGCAGGATGAAATCAAAAAATTTCATTGAAGTCAATTCAGTTTCGGAGTATCCGAAGTACTGCAGGGTCATAGGGTTGAAAAATTTTATTTTTTCAGCTTGAATAACACAGATTGCTTCATTAGCATTTTCAAAAATATCTCGATATTTTTTTTCATTTTCTTTGAGTTTTTTTTGCATTTTGTGTTTATAAAATGCCATTTCAATTGTAGCATGTAATTCTCTTTCTTCAAAAGGTTTCAGAATATATCCATAAGGTTCGGCAGCAGTTGCTTCCCGCAAAGTTTTATCTTGTGAATATGCTGTAAGAAATATAATAGGAATCTGTAACTCTTCATAAATTTTCTCAGCTGCTTCAATGCCGGTCATTTCACCTTCCAGCATAATATCCATTAAAATCAGGTCAGGGTTCAAATGGCCGGCACTTAAAATCGAAGCCTCACCAGTTGAGACAGTATCTACAACATCATAGTTTAAAAAACCAAGAGTTCTTTTAATGTCTTCTGCAATCAGTCTTTCATCTTCAACAACAAGAATTTTTTTCTTGTTCATATTTAGAACTCCAAAAACCTGATAGAATAGTTTAAGAAAAAATAATTAGATTTTAATTTTCTAAAAATTGCAAAAATAAATCTAGAAGTCAATAAAAAATTTGTCATATTAAAACTTCTCCAGAATATACAAAATCTACCCTACCCAGAAGAGAGATACTATCCTGATCAAATTTAACAGTTACTTCTCCTCCTGGCATCTGCACTTTTACCGGAGATTGCAGTGAAGCTGATCTCAATCCGGCAAATACAGATGCTGCAGCCCCTGTTCCACAGGCTAAAGTAGTGCCGGAGCCTTTTTCCCAAATTAAAATCTCAATTTCATGAGGTGATATAACCCTGGCATATTCCAGATTGGCATTTCTGGTGTTACTGTTATTCTGACAAAGTTGATAGATTTCTGCTAATTCGGATTTTGCCGGTAATGAGTGACCAGAGATCACGAAATGTGAGTTTCCTAATTCAATTAAGTCGCCGATATAATTATTTAACTTGAATTCTGATTGAGCCATATGGGGCTTGCCCAAGCTGATTTCTATTTTTTTACCCGGCAGAACTTTCCCATTTTTTATTCCTGAAAGGGAATTGATTCT
>LKUH01000155.1 GCA_001412425.1 Candidatus Cloacimonas sp. SDB | reverse complement strand
AAATATCAGGATTAACAGAGGGAGGGCTGTAATAATACAGCCCTTTTTTTATGATTTAAGAAGAATCTTAAAACCAATCAAAATGAGAATTACACCACCTATAATATCTATCCTGTTGCCAAAAAGAATACCGAAACGCTCCCCCAGATAAACTCCGATAAAAGAAAGTGTAAAAGTAATTAATCCGATAATTATTATCGGCTCGACAATGTTTAAATTTAAAATTGAGAAGCCAATTCCCACAGCTAGTGCATCAATACTGGTAGCAATTGCCAATCCTGACAGGACCAGCAAATTTAAAGGTTCACATTTCTTTTTCTCTTCCCTGGTAACAGTAGCCTCAAAAATCATTTTGCAGCCAATGAATAAGAGAATTAAAAAAGCAACCCAGTGACTGTAGGGTTCGATATAATTACGAAAAGAAAGGCCTGCAGACCAACCAATTAAAGGCATTATCGCCTGAAAACCACCAAAAAATAAAGCTATTTTGAAAGCATATCTTATTTTGCATTTTTTTAATGAAATACCACTTATTATGGATACGGCAAAAGCATCCATTGCCAACCCGAATCCGATTAAACACATGGTCAATAGATCCAATTCAACCTCTTATTCTGTAGTTTTGTATTTCTCTTAATTTAAAATAAAACTATAAAGTAACTTTATCTCATCTGCCCAGATATTATTGTCTGGTGTTTCAAGAATTAAGGGAATATTATCCAATCTGTTATCATTCATGATATAATTGAAACAATTTAACCCAATTTTACCTTTCCCTAAGGAAGCATGTCGATCTACTTTACTGCCGATATCTCTTTTGGAATCGTTTAAATGCATCCCCTTTAGATACTTTAAACCTATAATATGGTCAAACTTATCAATCGTTTCATTATATTTTTTTTCAGTTCTTAAATCATAACCTGCTGTAAAAGTATGGCATGTATCCAGACAAACTCCAATTCTATTTTTATCCTCCACATTCTGAATAATCCTGGCAATATGTTCAAATTCGTATCCAACATTGTTACCTTGTCCCGCAGTATTTTCTATTACTGCAATAACATTTTTGGTTTTGTTCAGGGCTAAATTTACTGATTTGCTGATAGTTTCTAAACATTCTTCTGTACTAATCTTTCCCAGATGTGATCCGGGGTGAAAATTCAGCATTTTTAAATTCAGAACCTCACAACGCTGCATTTCCTCCAGAAAGGCTTTACGAGATTTTTGCAGTTTAGCTTTATCAGGATGTCCCAGATTGATCAGGTAACTATCATGAGGAAGAATATAATCAGCAGAGTATTTGTATTCAGCACACAATTTTTTAAATTTCGTAATCTGTTCGGCAGGTATAGGTTTTGCATACCATTGTTTCTGATTCTTGGTAAAAATTGCAAAAGCTCTGGCACCAATTTCTGCTGCATTCAGAACAGAATTAAAAATTCCTCCGGCTATACTGACATGAGCTCCGACTCTTTTCATATGAACGACCTGTAATATTCTAAGAAGTATTAAATTTAACTGATTTGAATAAATAAAAAGGCGGAAGGAAATCATCTTCCACCACAAATTCCAGTAGTTATTGTCTCAACAGCTTTTTCATCGTGTCCAGTCTTATTTTTTGAACATTATGCAATTTGGGGATATTGAATTTAATGTCTTCCAGAGTATATAAATAATCTAAAAGCTGTTGGTCAGTCATTTCCCTCTTAGGTTCTACTTTTTTCAGTTCCTTTTTAACTTCTTTTAACCAATAAATTGGATCACTTTGTTCTTCATCTATTAAATTCAGATCATATAATTTTATCAGAAGGTTATTAAAAATCCTTGATTTTTTTGGATTCTTGAAACTAGTGATTCTTCCGTCATTTGCTATAGCTGAGCCTTCTATCTCTAAATAAGAAGGGGCAGGAATAAAAATATGAGAAGGATCACTTTCATCTATATGGGTGTTAATGGAAATCATGAATTTACTGTTTTTGAGTAATTTTTTCTGTTCTTCACAGGGAAGTTCCTTATAGAAAATTACGAAATCTGAATTTTGTGGTTTTCCTGGTAGTATACCAAAGCGGTTCAAGCCTTTTAAATTACAGAATTGTGAAGTTTGCAGGACGCCTGAGCCTGCTTTAAAATCACAAATAAGAGAAGAAAGCATCCAGATGTTCCAGGCCACTTCTTCAGAAACATTCTCTCTACAGTAGAGGAATAAGGTTTTGGCGGGAACGTTCAGTTCAAGTGGTAAGATAGTTTCTGAATCCGAATCGGTATCATTTTCTTCCATATCTTCATCTTCTTCGTAATAGTTTTCCAGAATTCTGTCCAAAGTATCAGTTATGGGATCTTCATTATACAATTCGTCTGCAAAACGGTTGAATTCTTCATGATTATTATTAATTAAGATCAGTTTTTTACCTTTCCTCTGTTCATTTCTAATCATTGTTTTTAAAACTGAACTTATTTTCCCGACAATGATTATTACTTCAGCCTGCTTAATATCATCGTAAGTTTTATCCATTAAAACTGTGTTCTTAAGATCACTCATAAAGCATTTTTGATAGGATAAAGAAGCAATCTCGGCATTAATCTTTTCAGCGACTGTTTTCATCAATAAAATTTCTTCATTGGTAGCATTGGGTGCTACATAGATCTTCCTGGTTTTAGCATTATTTAACTTATTCTTTATAAGCTGACTGATCTCAGTAAAATCATTTGATTCAACCCAGCTTTCCTCAACTTCATCAATGGTGTCTTCTTTTCTTACGTAGGAAGTTATTGGCCTGTCATCACTCTCCAGCATCTGCCAGCCGAATTTTCCATCAAAACAAAGATTTCTATCATTTAATTTTTCATTTCCAGCTGGATTGATGTAGGCTATTTTATCAGTCTGAACCTGAATTCTAATTTCACATCCTGTTCCGCATAATCCACAATTCTGCTCGACAACTTCTAAGGGATGGGGATTTAATTTATAGTTTAGATTTCTGGGAAGTAGTGCTCCCACTGGGCAGACCTCGATACATTTTCCACAAGATTCACAAGTAGTTTTAGTTAAACTTTCACCAAATTCCGGTGCCACATAACTTGTAAAACCGCGATAGATATATCCTAAAACTCCCGGACCTTGAACTTCTGCACAGATCCTGACACAGCGTCCACATTTTATGCATTTATTAGGGTCTCTTAAAATAAAGGGATGTGTTTCATCTATTGGATGTTTATTCTTATCACCTTTGAATAATTCAACTTCGATTTTGTATTCTGTAGCATATTCCCGAAGTTTACAAGTTTGATTTACCTGACAACCACATTCCAGACAACGCGAAGCTTCAGAAGTTGCATCTTCGTTGCTGAATCCAAGTTCAATTTCCAGGAAATTTGTGTTTCTTGCTTCCGGTTCCAATTCAGGCATTTTAAAGCGGTTAATTCTTTTATACTGCTTATAGTGCGCAGGGTCAACATCTTTGAGTTTTTTTTCTTTTTTGGAATCAAATAATACAACTGGATCCATGAGCATTTCTTTGCGCAAATATCTGTCTATAGCTTCTGCAGCGATTCTGCCGTCATAAATAGCTTCAATAGCGGTTGCTGGTCCTCTACGGAAATCACCTCCAGCAAAAATATTTTTTATTCCAACATGCATTGTTTCTTCGTCAATTATTGCAGTGGACCAACGGGTTAGAGGTATTTCTTTACCATCGATTTTATTAGCTTTATCCGCCAGGAAATTAATTTCCGAAACCTGCGAAATGGCTGCGATCATCGTATCAAAATCTTCTTTAAAGAATTCTCCAGTAGGTTCAGGTCTTCTTCTTCCACTGGCATCAGGTTTTCCCAATTTCATTTTTTCCAATTTAACTGAAACAAGCTTTCCTTTTTGACCGAAATTTTCTACTGGATTTGTTAAAAAATGGAATTTAATGCCTTCTTCTTCTGCCGCATCGATTTCATAAGTTTCTGCCGGCATTTCTTTTCGGGTTCTTCTATATACTATAGTTACATCTGAGCCTAATCTTCTGGCTGTTCTTGCACAGTCGATAGCAGTGTTCCCTCCACCAACAACCATCACTTTTTTCCCGATTTTTATTTTGTTTCCAAGAACAAAATCCTTTAAAAAATCAACTCCCAGAAAACAACCATTAAGGTCATTGCCTTTAAGTTTCATGGGAACAGCATTTTGAGCTCCAATTGCCAAGAAGACTGCATCGAATTTGGAAGATAATTCAGATAAGGTCATATCTTTTCCTATCTGAATGCCGGTTTTAATTTTCATGCCGTTGGCACACATCAGTTTGATTTCTTTATCAAGAACTTTTTTAGGAAGCCTGTATTCCGGAATCCCATATCTTAACCAGCCTCCAGCTTTTTCTGCAGCTTCAAAAACTGTTACATTATACCCTTTATTAGACAAAAAATATCCGCATGTCAAGCCTGAAGGTCCTGCACCAATAATTGCGATCTTTTCATTTTTTGGTGCTTCTTTTTCAGGGATAAATGGGTTTTCATCCTCAATATCAAGGTCTGCAACATATCTTTTTAATTGTCGGATTGCGATGGGTTCTTCCACCAGTTTTCTTCTGCACTCATCCTCACAGAAAGCGGGGCATACTCTGCCGATAGATAAAGGCATTGGAAGTGTTTCTTTTATTACCTGTAAAGACTCTTTATATTGGCCGTTTGCTATCAGTGAAACATAAGTTTGAACATCTAAATGATTTGGGCATGCTATCTTACAGGGAGCTTCGCAATCAGCATAATGATCTGAGAGTAAAAGTTCTAAAGCCATTTTACGAGCTGAGTATACTTCTTCTGAATCTGTAGTAATATTCATTCCATCAACAATTTTAGTCCCACAAGCAGTAACAAAGCCCTTTCTTCCTTCCACTTTTACTGCGCACACCCAACAGGATCCAAAAGGTTCAAGTTCTTTATCATGGCATAATGTAGGGATTATTAAATCATTTTCTTCAGCAACTTCCAGGATGGTTTTTCCCGGGTTTGTTTTTACTTCTTTTCCGTTTAATTTTACTGTTATCATACAGGTTTTCCCCTTATGATTTTTTTATAGCATCGAATTTACAGGTTTCTAAACAAACACCGCATTTAATACATTTATCCTGATCAATTTTATGTATTTTTTTTACTTCACCTGAAATACAGTTGACCGGGCATTTCCTGGCACAGGCTGTACAACCGACGCATTTATCCTCTATCACTTCAAATTTTATTAAAGAAGTACAGACACCGGCAGGACATTTTTTATTCATAATATGTTCAATATATTCATCTCTGAAGTATCTTAAAGTTGTTAGCACGGGGTTAGGTGCAGTTTGCCCTAATCCGCAGAGAGAGCCTTTAATAATATTTTCAGCCAGATTTTCCAAAGTATCTATATCTTCCATTTTACCTTTTCCCTCGGTGATCCTGGTAAGAATTTCTAGCATCCTTTTTGTACCGATTCTGCAGAAAGTACATTTTCCACAAGACTCATTTTGAGTAAAATTAAGGAAGAATTTAGCGACGTCTACCATACAGGTGGATGTATCCATAACGACCATTCCACCTGAACCCATAATGGCACCAGTTTTTGTAATGGAATCATAATCAACAATTGTATCTAGTAGTTTTTCTGGAATACAACCCCCGGAAGGACCTCCCAGCTGAACAGCCTTGAAGGGTTTATCTGTGAGCATTCCGCCGCCAACATCATAAATCACATTTCTAAGTGGCATACCCATGGGTACTTCAATTAATCCGCTGTTTTTTATTTTTCCGGCTAACGCAAATACTTTAGTTCCTTTGCTTTTTTCAGTGCCAAATTTGGAATATTCAGCCGAACCGTTTAAAATAATCCAGGCAATATTTGCGAGAGTTTCAACATTGTTAATATTGGTTGGCTTACCCCATAATCCCGAAGTTGCAGGGAAGGGAGGTCTGATTCGGGGCATACCTCTTTGACCTTCAATAGAAGCCATTAAAGCAGTTTCTTCTCCGCATACAAAGGCGCCAGCTCCTTCTTTTATGTGAACTTTAAAAGAGAAATTCTTACCTAAAATCTTATGTCCCAGATAACCTGCACTCTCAGCATCTTTAATAGCTTTCTTTAGATGTTTAATAGCCAGGGGATATTCAGCTCTGCAATAAATATAACCTTCATCAGCTCCAATTGCATAAGCACAGATGGCCATGCCTTCTATAATACTATGAGGATCTCCTTCAAGAACGCTTCTATCCATAAAAGCTCCGGGATCACCCTCATCAGCGTTACAGACCACATACTTCTTTTTGTTTTCAGCTTGGAGGGCAAAGCTCCATTTCAATCCGGTTGGAAAGCCAGCACCGCCACGACCTCGCAGCCCGGATTTTTTTATTTCTTCAATAACTTCTTCCTGGCTCATTTCATTCAATACTTTTTCCAGGGATTGATAGCCTTTATTCGCCAGGTAATCATCTAAAGATTCCGGATTAATATTGCCGCAATTTCTCAAGGCTATACGGACCTGGTTATTGAGATTAGTATTTTCAGAACCTTTAAGGTGGTTTGATAATATTATATTATTTTTTATTGGAGAGCGATTATTAAATTGTTTTATCAATTCAGGGATTTCAACCGGTTTAACTTTTCCATAAGTTATACTGCTGCCATCTTCGGCAACAAACTCCACTAAAGGTTCAGAAAAACACATGCCAATACAGGCAGTTTTTTTCAATTCAGCTTTAATCTTATTTTTAGATAAGTATTTATCAATTGCTTCATATACCTCAACAGCACCGGCTGCACGGCCGCAACTTGCTAAACCTACTTTGATAGTAAAGCTCAAGATTTCCTCCCTTTAGTTGTATTTTTTTAAAATATCAACAACAGAATCGGGTGTTAATTTGCCATATGTATTATCATCGATCATAATTACAGGAGCTAAGCTGCAACATCCTAAACAGGCAACTTCCATAATTGTAAATAGGCCATCTTTTGTTGTGTCCTCATTGTCTTTCAGGTTTAGTTCCTGTTTAAGAGATCGGGCTATTGAATTGGCACCTGACACGTGGCAGGCAGTGCCTTTGCAAATCCTAACAATATGTTTACCCTGAGGTTTCAATTTGAACATAGTATAAAAGGTTGCAACTCCATATATCTCAGCAAGTTTAACTCCAGATTTTTCAGAGAGATATCTCATTGTATCTATTGAAAGGTATCTTTCGATATTCTGAATTTCCTGCATAAGGGGTATTAAGGAGCCCTTTTTACCGATGAATTTACTAATTATTTCGTCGATTTGTTTTTTATTTTTAATCATATTGCACTCACTCCCTTTTATCGGGGCTTTAATATTTTTTCGTGGACTTTTTTGAATTGCTTAATGAGTGTCAAATGTTTTTTAAATTAGAATAAGGGTTTTTCTAAGGTAGAAAAGATTAATAACTATAGGATATTTTAAAATAAAATGTTTCGTAATCCTTCTTGGGGTCATCGTAAATTTTATCAATTGCAGATTTTAGCCCTACAACTATTCTGCTTTGGGGTTTATATTCCCAAATTAAGTTGGAATAGATACCCCAGTGATCGCTGTATTGATAATACTCATAATTGTTGAACCCAAAACCGCTGGACAGAAAAATGTTATTGGAAAAAGTAATATCTACATCACCGTTAATGATCCAGTATTTATTATCAATGGAAGGTTGTTTCTGAAGATCGGGGTACTGAATTTTATCTGCAGAGATAAAATATGATACATGTTTACCGATATCTCCGTTTAAGGCAAATTGATAATAATTGCAGGAGTGGTTACTTTCTAAAGAATAGATTATGGTTTCCAGCTTATTCCAGGAAAATTTGGGCTTAAAGAAAGCTAGAAAGTCCCACTGAAAACGAAAGCCTAATCGGTATTTATTAAAATATCTACTGGAATAAAATTCTTTTACGTAATTGAAATCTGGTGTAAATGTTATGTTGTGAAATGTTTCAAAATTCACACTGAAGATTAGTAATCTTTCTAATAATGTATTTGTTCTATTATCGATTTCTTCACTGAAAGTAAATTCGGTATAAATGGTTCTGATTTGATTTGTATATACGTCTCTGATATATGACCCATCAAGACTCCAGCCATAATAATCATCTTCGTATATTTTTCCCATATCCATTGCATAATCTTCACTCATCTGCAGGCCTGAAAGAGTGACATTAATATTGTCTTCAAAGACCTTTATTCCTGTCGCACAGAAATAGCCGGTTGTCAGTTCAGAGTTCTCTTTCTTTTTCGCAGAAAGATTTACATCAAACCACAATTCTTTATTTGAAGATATTTCAAATGTCGGTTTTAAATGCAAAACTTCATTATGATATTCTTTATTCATTCTGTTGAGAAGTGTGATCTGAAAATTATAATTATTTCCGGAAGGATTGACAGCTGCGATGCTAAAAAGGTCATCATCACTATAGTCAGTATCTTTATCTTTTACAATCAGAAATCCATAGGAATAGTTCGCTGAATTTGCAGTTAATTTTAATGCTAATTGCGGCTGAAAGATATTTCTAGAATAAAATTTTGAATTATCAATTCCAAAAGCATTGAAATCTTCGATGAAAAAGAATCTATTTTCTTGGAGAGTGGGGGCATATCTCAAATTGTATAGGTCTATTTCATCGTCCAATGGTATATCAGAAAAATCGGGATTAAAACTGAATTTTAACTGTGATGAAAAATTAGGTTTATAGGAAAAATCCAGACCGAAATTATCTTTGTTAAATTGTGTTTCATTATCTAGTGTATTGTAATTTATCAGAGCATATGGCCTTATATTATAACCGGAAGGCTTAGCGATTTCCTGATTGATTTGGAAATCTTTTGCACGCCGGAAATAATCCTTTCCCAGGCTGGTAATAACATAAGGCACAGAATAATATTCTCTTTTATCAGATATGTATCTTGTAACTATAAGTTTCCAATTATAGGGAGGTTTCCCGTAAAATCTCAGATCTCGAAAGGGAATAAATATCTTAGAATTCCAGCAGTTATTTTCTATCATGGACTTATAATAATAAGAGCTGTCCCAATTCTGATCGATATTAAAATCTGGATTTCTTATTCCATCATATCTACTTCCTAAGGGAAAAACATAAAAAACATAGGAGTAATAATT
>LKUH01000154.1 GCA_001412425.1 Candidatus Cloacimonas sp. SDB | reverse complement strand
CAGGTGTATAAACTCTCAATTAACCCTAAACCTGAATCTTTTATAAAAAATGGGGGGATGCATGTATACTCTTTTTACCTTGACGGATTTTTGACCTGATTTTTTGGTAATTCATTAATTTTTAGAGAGTTGGAGGTTATATGGAATATTTCTTAACAGAGGAGCAGCAGGAAATTAAAGAAATTGCCCGGAAAATTGCTGAAGAGAAGATCAAACCTGTAAGGGCAAAATATGATGAAGAAAGTGCTTTTCCCTGGGAAATTGTGGAAGTGTTTAAGCAAACAGATCTATTTGCGGTACTGGTACCGGAAGAATATGATGGTATTAGTGGCAAGGTTATGGATATTGCCATAATTACGGAAGAATTAAGCAGGGTTTGCGGTGGGATCGGTCTTTCTCTGGGTGGTACTGGTCTGGGTATGTATCCGATTCTTATTTCTGGATCTGAAGAACAGAAACAGAAGTACCTTCCCTTGATCGCCAATGGTCAGAAATTGGCTGCTTTCGCCCTCACGGAAGCAAATGCCGGCTCAGATGCCGGGGGTCTGGAAAGTGTAGCCCTGAAAGATGGTGATGATTATATTCTAAACGGGACGAAACAATGGATCACAAATGGGGGTGAAGCAGATATTTATACTGTATTCGCTTTGACAGATAAATCGAAGGGAGCACGTGGTGCCTCCTGTTTTATAGTTGAAAAAGGAACTGCCGGATTCAGTTTTGGCAAGAAAGAAGATAAGATGGGAATTAGAGGTTCTGTAACCAGAGAATTGATCTTTGAAGATTGCCGTATTCCCCAAGAAAATCTGATAGGCCGCGAAGGTAATGGTTTTATGATAGCGATGAAGACTCTGGATAAATCACGTCCAATGGTTGCTGCTCAGGCAATTGGCATAGCTCAGGGTGCTTATGAAGAAGCTGCCCGTTATTCCAGACAGAGAATTCAGTTCGGGAAACCGATTTCTGCTAATCAGGGTGTGCAGTTCATGCTGGCTGATATGGCAACTCAAATTGAAGCTGCCAGAGCTCTGGTATATTGTACTGCAAGAATGATGGATTCAGGAGTTAAACGATATGCCAAAGAATCCGCCATGTGTAAGCTTTTTGCTTCCGACATGGCTATGAAAGTTACGGTTGATGCTGTTCAGATCCTGGGCGGATACGGATATATGAAAGAATATCCTGTTGAGAAAATGATGCGCGATGCCAAGATCACTCAGATTTATGAAGGAACCAATCAGATCCAGAGATCTGTAATAGCTTCCAACCTCTTAAAGGAATTCAAATAGAGTAGAAAATGCCAGATTTATTAATTCATGTCTGCTGTGCTCCCTGTTTGACAGCACCTTATTTCCAGTTAAGAGAAAATTTTAATTTAAGAGGATTCTGGTATAACCCCAATATTCATCCTTATACTGAATACAAAAAAAGGATGAGTGCTTTAGAAAATTTTGCCGCAGAACAGGAACTGGAAGTAATTTATAAAGATGAATACAACCTGGAAGAATTCTTACGCAGAGCAGTTTACCGAGAAAATAACCGCTGTGAACAATGTTACTATGACAGATTGAAATATACTGCAATTGTTGCCCGAAAAGGAAAATTTGATTACTTCACTTCCACATTACTCTACAGTAAATATCAGGATCATGAGAAAATCCGTGAGATCGGTGAATCTCTGGCTCAGGAATATAAGATACAGTTCTATTATGAGGATCTGAGAAAATACTGGTCGGATGGAATCCGTATTTCCAAAGAGAAAGGAATGTATCGTCAGCAATATTGCGGCTGTATTTACAGCGAGAAAGAAAGATATCTGGGAAAGCAAGCTCCGTTAACTCCGCCGGAAGCTTTAAGAGGTAAAAATGCATAATTCAAGGACTTTCGGAAAAATGAAAAAGCAGGGCGAAAAAATTGTAATGGTAACAGCATACGACTATCCTTCCGGAAAATATGCTCAGCAGGGTGAAGTTGATGCAATCCTGGTGGGAGATTCTCTGGGAATGGTGGTTCTGGGATATCAGAATACTTTAAGCGTGACAGTAGATGATATTATCCATCATTCCAAAGCTGTTCGCAGGGGTGCTGACAGCACTTTTGTAATAGCTGATATGCCCTATATGAGCTTCCATTTCAATAATGAAGAAACCAAAAGGAATGCGGGTAGAATAATTGTTGAAGCAGGAGTAAATGCTGTTAAACTTGAAGGTGGTAAACCCAACAGAATTGAAGCCATCAAGGCTATTGTGGACTGTGAGATACCAGTTGTTGGACACCTCGGCCTAACCCCTCAATCGATCAACTCCTTTGGCGGATATGTCGTCCAAGGCAAAAATGAAGCTCAATTCAGCGAAATAATTCGGCAGGCAGAACTTATTCAGCAGGCAGGGGCATTTATGCTGGTGCTGGAAGCTATACCGGAGAAACTGGGTAAAGAGATCACCGCAATGCTGGATATTCCTACCATAGGAATCGGAGCCGGCAGGTTTACTGATGGTCAGGTTCTGGTCTATCACGATATTCTGGGGATGGCTGATCTAAAACCTAAATTTGTAAAACAGTATGCTTCTTTGGGACAGGATATTTCGGGTTATATTAAGAATTATACCCGGGAAGTTAAGAGTAGATTATTTCCAGATAAAGAACATGTTTATATTCCTTTAGAAGAAGATAATTAATCAATAAAAGATAGAATTTGAGAACTTCATAACGAATTTCTGAATATCATTATGAAGAAGTATAATTACAAACTCAAGAATTTAACAGAATATATTTTTTCAGGGCGGATCAGCTGGATAAGCTTTTTTATATATAAAATAACAAAATCACAGGAGACAGAATGGATAATTTACGCATACTGTGGGTAGATGATGAAATTGAATCATTAAAAGCTTTTGTAATATTTCTTACTGAAAGGGGTTATAATGTTAAAACTGCATCAAACGGCTCAGATGCAGTAGAGATGGTTCTAAAGGGAAAATTTGATCTGGTGCTTCTGGATGAAATGATGCCCGGGATGGACGGACTTTCAACACTGCAGGAAATGAAGCGGATCAACTCTTCCTTACCTATTATTATGGTCACAAAAAGTGAGGAAGAAGGTTTGATGGATAATGCCATCGCCGGCCAGATTGCTGACTACCTGATAAAACCTGTTAATCCGAAACAGATTATTATGACAATTAAGAAGATCTTTGAAACCGATGAGATCAGAAAAAATAAGATCGGAGAAGAATATACCAGGTTTTCTGCTCGGTTAAACCAGAAAATATCTTCCAATCCAAAATGGGAAGAATGGATCGATATATACGGTGATATTTGTCGTTGGGATCTGATAATTGACGAATATAATGATCCCGCCCTTACTCAGATGCATTTTCTGGAAAAACTGAACAGCAATGCAGAATTCTGTTCCTATCTGGAAAAGAACTACTCCAGCTGGTTGAAATCAGATGAGAGACCTGTAATGTCCTTCGATCTGATTGAAAATTATATTATTCCCCAGATCAGCAGTGAAGGACCAGTTTATTTTGTTGTACTGGACTGCATGAGATTAGACCAGTATTATTCTCTGGAACCTTTTCTAAGTGAAATGTTCGATATTGATCTTAGAATGTATTATTCAATTTTGCCGACAGCTACTCCATATTCCCGGAACTCCATCTTCAGCGGTCTTTTACCGGTGGAGATCGAAAAGAACTTTCCTGATTACTGGGTGGAATCATCTGATCTGGATAATAGCCGTAACAGAAATGAACATCAGCTTCTAGAAGCTCATCTGGAAGATCTGGGCTGCAATATTGATAAGAGCAGATATATCAAAATATTCAATATCGATGAAGGTAATTTCGTTTTAAGAAAAGTAGATTCCTGGGTAAATGATGAACTGGTTGTACTGGTCTATAATTTTCTGGATCTGCTGGCACACCACAGGTCAAAAAGCCAGGTTCTTAAAGAAGCTATACCGGATGAGGGTGCATTAAGAGCGTTTACCAAACACTGGTTTCTGCATTCATCTTTTTATGAGACTCTGAAACAGATCCGTAAGCAGAATGCTACCGTAATTATCACGACTGATCATGGTTCTATCAGAGTGAACCGGGCAAGTCAATTGGTAGGTGACAAATCCACCACCACAACTGTGAGGTATAAACAGGGAAAGAATCTCTCCTGTAACGATAAGAATGCCTTACATGTAAAGGAACCGAAAGAATATGGACTTCCCTCCAAAAGTATCGTAGATAATTATGTCTTTGCCAAGGAAGATTATTATTTTGTCTATCCTAACCTTTTCCATCAGTATATGAAGCAGTATAATGGTACTTTCCAGCATGGCGGAATATCCATGGAAGAGGTAATCCTGCCGCTGGCAATCTGTAAACCCAAAGTTTAATCCAGATTAAGGTATTAATATTTAATTTCTATGAAATAATTAGTTAAAAATGCCGAGAAATCGAGCAGATAGCGGGAGTTAAATCTGAAGACAGATAAATGGTGTAAAGTTGTTGGGAAATTCAACCTGCAAAGTGAGTCTGACACAGTTGCCTTAGCTAAGAAAATTGCTGCTCTGCTGGAAAAGGGTGATGTATTGGCATTATCTGGTGAGCTGGGAACCGGGAAAACTTTTTTTACTCAGCAGCTCTGCCGATTCCTGGGGATTGAAGAGAATGTAAGCAGTCCCAGCTATGTCCTTATCAATCTTTACAAAGGCAGTATTCCGGTAACACATGCTGATTTCTACAGGTTGACAGCCTGGGAAGAAGTGTTGGAGCTGGGACTGGATGAGATGATGGAAAACAGAATTACGGTGATCGAATGGCCTGAAATAGCGTTTGATTTATTACCAGAAAACACACTTCATATTAGATTTCGATTCAGTGGTGAAGCCAGGGAAGCAACTATAAACAGCTCAGTGAAGGGTGCATAAAAAAAGGTTCACCTTCTAGTAAGAATGAACCTTAATTGAAATGTTT
>LKUH01000153.1 GCA_001412425.1 Candidatus Cloacimonas sp. SDB | reverse complement strand
GGGTCATAAGGATAATCTTCTATCTCATCATTATATCCTAGCATAAATGGAGGCATACCATTCTTGGCAACTAAAGCCGTTCCCATATAGATATCTCTAATAATGGATTCCTTATCAATAGCCATATTGATGGCCTGTCTTACTTTCTTTTTAGTCAAAGGTTCAAAATAACCAGGAGTCTTCTCCAATGGTTCATCAGGGTCTCTTACTCCGTTCTTATTTTCATCAATATAAGCATAACCATTATTAAGAGAAATATAACCAATATTCATTCCAGGTTCAGACATTAAGACAAGATCAGGATTTTCTTCAATACGTTCAAAGTCTGCCGGATTCGGGAATTCCATACCATGTATTTCACCTACTTCTAAAGATAATAATCTGGCAGATGGTTCTTCTATAACCCTGAATATAAGTTTATCTAATTCAGGTCTTCCTTTCCAGTATTCTTCATTTGCCTCTAAGGTAATATGATCGTCTTTTACCCATTCCACAAATTTAAAAGGTCCAGTGCCACAGGGGTATCTAAAGGCATCTTCTTTGTATTCCTCAGCATTGGCCGGGCTAACAATATTAAGATTCCACATAGAAAATTTAATCATCATAGAAGCATTGGGTTTTTTTAGAAAAACCTTAACAGTATAATCATCGATCTCTTCTACTCTATCTATATCACTGAAGAAAGACTGCCAGGAACTCCATTGTCCATACTGATGATAAGGATGTTCTGGATTATACTGACGTTCAAAAGAAAAAGCTACAGCATCGGCATTGAAGTCTGTCCCATCATGGAATTTGACTCCTTTTCTCAAGTTAAAGAGAATTTCGGTACCATCCTCAGAAATTTCCCATGATTCTGCTAAACATGGTCTAATCTCGGTAGATCCTTCTTCAAATTCAACTAAACCTTCAAAAATATTATCCATCCTATCAGCAGATTCATTATCAGTTACATCTCCTGGATCTAATCTAACCGCATCTCCACTGTTTCCAAATACTAAAATATTTTCTGCTGAGATAGCACTTACCATACAAAACACACATACTGCTGTGAGTATCAACACTGGTAATAATTTTTTCTTCATTTTTATCTCTGTTCCTTTCTAAAATATTTCAACTAAATTGCAGTAAAAATTGTAATCAGTTATTTATTTCTTTACCTCCCTACCATCATCTCCTTTCTTTTTCTTTCCAAGATTTGACTAAATTAAGTTAAAATTTTTCCAGACCCCTAGAAAGAAAAGAATTCGAATTATCTTTGAATGGTACTAAAAATTAAGACTACTTTGTTTCATTATCCAAAAAGGATTTGAATAAACTAATGTTAATATTCCCACCAGTAATAACACAAACTACATTAGATATATTCTCAGCGGATATTTTTCCAGACAAAAGGGCAGCAACGGGAGATGCTCCGGCACCTTCCGCAATTATCCTGGCTTCTTTTGCGAGAGTACATATTGTTGATTTCATTTCTTGTTCTGAAACAGTAACTATATCATCAACATATTTTTTTACAATTTCAAAAGTAATACTACCAGGTTTGCGAACAGCAATCCCATCAGCAAAAGTATTTGCTGATGACAATTCAACTATCTTACCGGACCTGATTGATTCAAACATTGAAGCAGCTTGTTCTGCTTCGACTCCTATGATTCTAATATCAGGATTAATTTGTTTTGCAGCTAAAACGATTCCTGATATTCCTCCTCCACCTCCTATAGGACAGATAATCATCTCGGCTTCTGG
>LKUH01000152.1 GCA_001412425.1 Candidatus Cloacimonas sp. SDB | reverse complement strand
TTCTTATCAACAACTAAGTTTGATATTAAAAAAGGTCTGGGTCTTGTTCTTCCACCTACATCAGAATCAGCAGATGTTCAAAAAGTTAAGCTGAAAGATGAAAATATCACCAAAGTATTAATTAATAGAGAAGGTCAGATATTATTACAGACTTATAATAGCGAAGAAGCTATTCAAATGAACCAGCTGCAAGATAAGATTAAAAATATTGTAATTGATAACCCTGATATGGTGATTTCTCTTAAAACAGACAGAAGAGCTAAGTATGAGTATATGGTTATGGCATTAGATAGACTTCAGGCTGCTGGTGCAGAAAAAATTTCACTTTCAACAAATTAGGATGGTTATATGGTAAAAATAGCTAAAAAGACAAAAGCTGAAGCAATAATACCATCTGCCTCTATGTCGGATATTGCTTTTCTTCTACTTCTTTTCTTCATGGTATCAACTGTATTTGTTAGAGAAAAAGGTTTAAGGGTAACAATGCCCCAGGCAGAAAACATTCAGAAAATACCTCGCAAACAGGCTGCTACAATATATGTAAGTAAAAATGGCACGATTTCAATAGATGATCTTGCAATTGATATTCCTGATGTACAATGGGTTATGCAAAAGAAACTGGCAGAGAATTTTAATGTTATTGCCTCTTTTAGAACAGATAAAGATACGAACTATGGTATTATGTCTGACATCCTGTATCAACTTAGATTGGCAAATACACTGCGTGTACAGTTTGAAGCTAAACTGAAAAGGTAGGTGGTATGCATAAAAAAAATATAGATTGGAAAGATATCGCTGATTCCTATTACGAAAAAGCACTTTCGTTATCAATTTTAATATTATTGTTTGTTTTTCTTGTTTCACCCAAAATAGAAGTCAAACCTTTTGAAAGAGTTGTTAGAGTTGTGGAAGCAATTGACATACCCCCAGAGATTAAAGAAAAGATTAAACCTCCGGAGGAAACTGTTAAACCGGTTGTTGCAATAATTGTTGTAGATGATTTAGGTGAAGATGAAGATGAAGATATTGAAATTGTTTCGACTATTGAAAAAACAACACTTGATCCTTATGAAGAAAGAATTGAACCACCTAAATTTGGTACAACTTCCAAATTTGTGGTCTATGAAGATCCTCCGATTCCCTTTAAACAGGTTACACCTAAATATCCTGATTTTGCCCGTAATAGTGGTATTGAGGGGGAAGTGTGGTTAGAAGTTGAAGTGTTTGCAGATGGAACAGTTGGCGCTATCGAAGTTGTTAAATCTCTTTTAAGTGGTCCTGGCGGACTGGATGAAGCGGCAAAGGAAGCTGTTAGACAATGGGAATTTCAACCGGCAAAAAGTGGTGGTAAGCCTGTTTCTGTTTGGGTAACCTTTCCTGTTGAATTTAATTTAAATTAATATCTCAGGAGGAAATAAATGAGAAATTATATTAAACTAATAATGATCCTGATAATTATTTGTTCACTTAGTACTATTTATTCTATATCTGCCACAGATCTTGAAACCGGAGGTCAGGGGGGTACAAAGGTCAGAGATCACAGTGCTGTGCATAATTTTGGCAATATCTGGTTGAGGGTAAGTAACTATGGTTTTTTTGGTTCAGGGAATAATGAACCTCAGTGGCCTTCACTCGAATTTCCAGGCGGTAGCGGGATAGATTATCTCTATCAGGGGGCTTTGTGGTTTGGTGCCAAGAAGATCCGCCGAGATGACCTGGGAAGAAAGATGTACTGGCTACCCAATGCCGGAAGTGTTCAAGATATCGTTGCTGAAGGGGACGAAGGCTGGACCGAAGACCTGGAAGTAGTAGTTGATACTTTAACTTCGGTTGGTTTCGACGGTGATCTTAGCCTCTATGAGTTTTTACCTGCCTATAATCCTCTGGAACCATCTTATTTGGGAACTCAATATACTCAGTATAATTATCGTGATAAAATTATGACAACCTCTATCAGAGATCAGAGAAAGGGTGTTGATGATGATGGCGATGGATTAATTGATGAAGATCCGGTTGGCTGGGCTTTCCCATTCAGGGTTTCTGATGAACTGCCAGACGAATTTGCAGTTTATGGCGATGATTTTCTAGCGAACTCAGAAGGTACGTATGGAACTGCCCTGATCGAAGATGATTTAAATCAGACTATCTGGTTTCCTTTGGGTTTTGTTGAATTAAGCGACCAGTCCAACGAATTATATCTTTTTACCGATCCTCATGATGATGATGGAGATGGTTTATATGATGAAGATGGTTACCCTGTATCAGAACAGGATTTCATCTCTTTTTATTACGATTACAGCCCCTTTCCTAATGGAAACCCTGATCCCAACCGGGATTATGGTAGTTCGTCCAGTTCCAGTACACATGTCCCTTTAAATATTCGAGTTCGACAAATGAGTTATCAATGGAGTTATGAGTATATTCAAAATCTGGTTTATGTTGAATTCAATATCACCAATATGAATATCGCTTATGGTGATACCTTGTTTGATTGTGCTATGGGTATTTATATGGATTGCGATGTGGGACCTCAAGCCTGGGGCGGTACTGAAATCGCACCTGATGACCTCAGCAGTTACGTACCCGGGGTCGGATATGAATTCGCCTATACCTGGGATGCAGATTTTGATGGTGGTCTCACGCAGGGATATGTTGGCTCACGTGTTTGTACACCTGATCCTGATTCCCTGGAATTTGCCTGCTGGACCTGGGTAGTTGGCGCCGGTCCAGATGATAGAGACCAATTGAATATTTTCAATACAGGAAGTAGACCTACGGCCAATCAGAAATACTGGTTGTTAACCGGTAGAAATGCTGATCCGGGATCAAGCAGTGATTATACTTCTCTAAGGGATTTCCCAGATGCCCAATCATCTGCAACTCCCCAGGGTGTAGATACGCGTTATCTGTTTGCCTTCTACGGTGATATGCAGGGTATGTCACATTACGATGATGATCCTGAAACCAATCCTACCTCAGGCTCCTGGAATCTTCAACCCGGAAAAACAATGAAGATCGTGATCGCCATTTTCCCCGGATGGACCCTTCCTGATCTTAGACGTATGAGTGGTTTTGCAAAAATGATCTATGGCCAATCACAAACGCTTACAACTGTGGTTGAACCCGATATTTTCCCCCATTATGAAGCTCCTGAACCACCGGATTATCCGAAAATGTATGCCGGACTTATTAATAACGGAAACGCTATTGAAGTTTACTGGAATAACAGATCTGAATTCTCAATAGATTATAAATTTGTTGCTGGGCAGGTTGTAGGCTGGCAGGAAGATAATTCAGCACTGGATAGCTATTATACTGGGAATATAAATGACTATGATCATTTCCCGGATGAGTTTAAACCTCAATTTAACTATGAAGGTGATTTAATAGTAAACGTTAATGCTGAAGTAAATCCCTGGACTGCATACCGGCTGAGACATGATTTTCAGGGTTATGCGTTGTATGGAAGATCTGGCAGCGGTTCTCAAGAAGACTGGGAAGAGAAGGGACGTTGGGATAAAATTGAAACAGAGCAGGATTTTCAAGACTTTGTTGTTAACTACGGGTTGGAAGAATATGCGGATTACGGCGGAAACCTGGGAATTGGAGATCTGAATTTTTCATTACCAGATCAGCATGAATTAACTGAAGAAGATGTCAATTATTACAAATATAATGAGCTTTTTGAATTAGTTCCTTACGATCTGGAAGAAGATCAGTACATATACGGATATCCTATTTATAGTTGGGAAATGACTTCAGAAACAGTTCCGGAAAATGTTAGTGCCCTATCAATGGATGATCAGGCATTATTATTTATGAGTGATGAATTAAGAGCACTTGGAGCAAAAGGAGAACAGATTTATCTTACTTTGTATGCTTCAAATCTTATCCCTCTGTTTGGATTTATACCTGAAGATCTTTTAGAAGATCCGGAATATCTGGAAGAACTGAGAAAGAAAAGACTTTCCAGAAGGTATTATCATTCCGAAGTTCTTTATCCACCCAAAGGAATTGAATATTATATTGCAATGACTGCCTGGGATAGAGGTATGCCGGCCAATCAGATCGGTTCACTTGAATCTGGAAAAGATGCCAAAGCTAACATGAAAATCCTTTTCCCTGGACCGGAAGCAACTTCCAAAATGGATAATATCTATGTAGTACCGAATCCCTATATTGGACACAGTATGTTTGACGGTAAACGGGAAAAGGATATTACTTACGAAAGAAGCCGAAGATTATGGTTTGTTAATCTTCCTTATTCCTGTACTATCAAAATTTATACTTTGGCTGGCGATTTGATAGATACTGTTAAGCATAATGGTGATGCTGCTCAAGATGTTATTTCGATCAGCAAAGCTCTTAACATTGATAGCCAATATCAGAGTGACTTTAGTGCAACCGGAATTGAACCCTGGGATCTATTGTCTTCCAATAATCAGATAATTGCTCCCGGAGTTTATTTGTTTTCTGTAAAAGATGACGATTCTGGTGACATAAAAGTTGGTAAATTTGTGATCATTAAGTAGTGGAAACGAGGAGATAAAAAATGAAAAGAAGTATAATTGTTCTATTAGTGGTACTATTAATTCCAATACTTTTGAATGCTGAAATATTTCCTAAAGTAGGTACTGCTGGTCTGCAGTTTCTAAAACTAGGTGTTGACGCACGTGCTATTGGCATGGGGAAAGCATATACAGCTGTTACTGATGATATTTCTTCTGTTTATTGGAATCCCGCAGGATTAGCCTTAACACCTAAAAACCAGCTTTTGTTTTCACATACAGAATGGGTTGCAGATATCCAACATGAATTTTTCGCAGCATCACGGTTAACTCCTCTCGGAAGTTTTGCCTTAAGTGTTTCAGTATTACATATGGATTATATGGATATTACAGATGAAGTGACCTTTGGACCAACCGGAGAAACTTTCACCTGTTACGATCTGGCTGCCGGGCTAACATATTCTAATTCTTTTACGGATAAATTTTCCTTCGGTTTTACAGTCAAATATCTGAGGGAAAGTTTATACGAATATGCGGTAGATGGAGTCTCCGTTGATTTTGGTTCTCTCTACAATACGGGCTGGAAAAATTTAACGGTGGGAATGGCACTAACTAATTTTGGTCCGGACCTGCAATATGAAATTGATAAAGATGGTGATGGTCAGTATGATGAAGATCCCTTTGACCTGATTGATAATGATGGTGATGGACATATTGATGAGGACAGACCTGAAATACCATTCAAAATTCCCATGAATTTCTCTCTGGGTATTGTTGCAGACCTATATGCCGTAGATAATCATTCTGTCATTGGTTCATTTCAGCTTGATAGTTGCGTGGACAGGGTTGAGACTTATAACCTGGGATTTGAATATAAGATCAGTACTTTCAGTTTGAGAACAGGTTATCAGTTTGAATATGATGAAGCAGGACTTTCTGCAGGAATAGGCTGGAGAGTACCTACAAAATTTGCCATTTTTAACATTGATTATTCTTACAGTGATCTGGGAGATTTATCTGAAAGTTTTTTGAAAACTCCACACAGATTAACTTTGAAGATGTTTTATTAATAATATTTAGAGATAAATCAGATTAAATCTCTTATAAATACAAGGAGGAAAGATGAAAAAAATCAGTTTAATGATTTTAGTTACTTTCGTTGCTTTAACTTTGTTTGCCAACGAATTTCAGCAACCCGATCGAGAGCCTTTATCCTTTGAATTTAAAGGTAAGGTAGAAACTACTTCTCAACCACAACTTCGTGAACAGGACCCACCCCCCAATTACTCATTTATTCTTAATGGCAGCGGAGCAGCTACTACCTATCTGTATGATTCATATTACGACTACATGCCTTTCAGTTATAATGGGCATAATGTCAGACTGCAGCCGCCTATATCTCAACCCTACGGGTATTCAGCCGGTGGTCTTTACATCAGTTACCATTGTTCTGAAACTAACGCAGTTGGTACAGACAGGAGAGCTTTTAACAGCTATGTAAATTCTGACGGTACATTATTCGGTAGCTCTGCTACCAATCATTATGATGTAATAAGAGAAGGATTTACTTCTGTTGACATCGATCCGGTAAC
>LKUH01000151.1 GCA_001412425.1 Candidatus Cloacimonas sp. SDB | reverse complement strand
TGAGATATCTCCCGCTAATATTTGTCACTTTATTACTATCTGCCCTAATAAATGTGCTCTATCCCCAGGATAATATTTCAGAACCTCAACTAAACCTTCCCGATACTATCGAAGTAGTAGAGATTGATTCGCTTCTGGCAGAAAAACAGATTGAAAGTATCCCTATCGAAGACCTCCAAAAGCAGTTGATGACCGTGATTGAAACAAGGAAAAATTTACGCCTTGAGCTGAATCCATTCATGGTCTATTTGACGGAAAATTTTCACTATTACACTTTTTCCGATCCCTATTTTAATTTTAGGAAAAATGGATTTTCTTTGCTTCCCCATAATCTGAAAAACTTTCACGTTCTGCAGAACTTTCAAGCTTTAATGCTTACCAGATTTAATAACGGGAAACTGGAATTTTTTCAGGAAAATTACGAATTGAAAATCCCTCTAACCGAATCTTTTCTCGCTCTGGGTGATAATAATATGAACCATGCTGGAGTCTGGTTTGCCAAAGGTGATGTATTTGCAGCTCAAGGCATTAACCTGGAAGCTTCCTACCTGGGACAGGAAGGTGACTGGCTGGGAATTAATGAAACCTCCAGAAATTTTAATCTGCATGTTTTTAAGAAATTTTTTGGGGGACAAATTCATCTAAATACTACCCTTCTGGATCAAAAGATATCTACTGCAAAATTGCTCATTAACAATGACCCGGAAGATAAAGCGCTGGCAGAAAAATTCAGCGATGGCAGCCTGCGATTTTATAATAAATTTCTTAATCTGGGATTACGTTTCGAGAAATGGGAACTGGATAATGAGAGCCGGGAAACCACTTCAGCTCTACTGAATAAGAAACTGACCTATTTATCTCATTCGCTGGAATTAACTTACGAAATTCTGCGGCAATCACAAAAAGCTGATTTTGATCAAATTAATCTATATTCCCTGGATCATATATCCGCTTTCTCTGGATTCAGTTTTTACAATTCTGCCAGATTTGAAAGCAAAACTGACATTTTCCTGCATTCGGAACTTCTGATCGGGTTATCTGAACCTTTAGCTCTAAAAATGGTCTATGAACAAATTAAATTCAACACTCTTGCTGAAACTGGCACTTTACATAAACAGGGGATCGGATTTAAGAGTGCAGATAATCGTATAAATTCTGTTTTTTTTGCCGGAAATCTCGATCAGGAATCCATAATCATTAGTGAAACAGACAATAATAATTTTATAATAAATTACGATTTTCTGGAACTGGTTAACTTCATCAATTTGGAAATGGGTAGATATAATTTTCTGGTTAAGAATTATATCCACCATAATTTACAATATTCCAACTCACAGGATAACTCTGTAATCCCCAAATGGCAAGCCAGATCAACTCTTGAGTTTTCTATTGACCTCAAAAATGATAATGCTGTCATATTTGGAACGGATCATATTTTTTATTCCAGCCTGAATGATCACTTAAATAAT
>LKUH01000150.1 GCA_001412425.1 Candidatus Cloacimonas sp. SDB | reverse complement strand
AAAGACTGGTCAGGAAAAAAGGAATCGTCTGTCTATTTCCTGTTAGATCCTCCTTTTAGCTGTACAGATGATATTGCACGTGATTGGGCAAAACGGAAAAAATGGAAATTGTTGACACCTCCGGATATTGTAAAGATACGCAATGTAGATGTTGATGGATGGTGGGAAGAACAAAAGATCAAAACTAATTGGCTAATTGATGATCTTACGGTTTATTTGATTCGTACCACTTATGGAATGTCATTTATTCGTGAATTATTGCCAAGACTATTACATGGTGAATTCGGCAAAGGATTGGTAGTATGTGAAAGCTGGATGTTTGCATTTATTCAACGAATATGGCCTTTAAAGTTTTCAAGAGTATATTGTTTTGCTGCTGCTGGTCCTGAATTATTAAAACAGGTTGGTATTCACGCAAGTCACAATACATTGCAAAAACTTTCTGCAAGAGTTCGTGGCAATATAGGTATTGCCCTTACTGTCTGGTCTATAGAGCAAAATGAAGACCGAAAACTACCAGAATTACCTGGTGAAACTAATGATATTACTGCATTTATTCTATACTCTATCTTATTGCATCGTCGTCTAAGTAGTAGCTTATTGCAAGAAATATTAGCAATGCTACCAGCAGAAGAAATAAATTTGCAATTACTACAACTGAAACAATATGGTATTCTAAAATTCAATGAAGACAAATGGGAAATCGATATTGACGCCTATCTGGCTGTAAGGGACTTTCTTAACAATCGTGATTTTCTAATAGATATATTTTAGGTAAAGGGAAAATGGATTCTGAACAAATTGCCGTAATAATGAAACAAATAACCACTGGTACTATAGTTGAAATTATAATCGTCATTGCTATTGTAATAGGATTGAGCTGGATTGTTGAAAAAGTTTTGCCATGGATAGCTGAAAAATTACATAGCAGGCGTCGTTTGCTCATTCTCGCCCTAATTCCAACTATTCGTATCTTATTATTTATTCTAGCCCTGATCTGGATTGTACCTTTAATTATTGAACCTACATGGCAAAACATGATTGCCATTTTAAGTGCTGTCGGCGTAGCAGTTGGATTTGCCCTGAAAGATTATGTCAGCAGTATTCTAGCCGGCATTGTAGCAGCTTATGAACTTCCCTATCGTCCAGGAGACTGGATTGAAGTTAATGGCAACTATGGTGAAGTAAAGCATATTGGTACTCGTGTCATTACAATCGTTACCCCTGATGACACAGTTGTCTACATACCACATCTAAAGATATGGACTGAACTTATTCACAATGCTAATAACCATACTCCAAATCTTTTATGTGTGGCAAATTTTTATCTGGATCCCGATCATAATCCAAAACAGATTTGCAGGATACTAAAAAGTGTGGCACTTACCAGCCCCTATACAAACCTGGCAAAAGCTATAATTGTGTTACTGGAAGATAAGCCCTGGGGCACTCACTACCGTATCAAAGCCTATCCGATGGATCCACGTCAGCAATTTCAATTTATCTCTGACCTAACAGCCAGAGGCAAACAGTGTCTACGTGAACTACCAGTTAAATTTGCTAATTTGTCAACATATTATGACACTATTCAGAAAAATAATTAGCTTTACAATTTTATATACTATATAACAGTTACTTTTAAGATTAAAAAATATACTAACTATACCAATATCAAAGCAATCGCCTTGCTTGAAATAAGGAGTTTCTAAAAATGATAAAACCAGCATTGTTAATTTATATTGTTAATCAAATATCCGCCATCATCGGTATTGCAGCAATATTAATTATCACCTGGGGCGCTTTTATTATCTTTATTGATTTAATCAAGTTAGAATTTAACCGGTTTAAGGGAATAAAATTGTATTATGAGCGAACTATTTTACGTCATCGTTTTGGCTCTTATCTTTTACTTGGTTTAGAATTTCTGATTGCAGCTGATGTTATTCTGACTATCAGCCAACCAAGTTTGGAAGAAATCACTATCTTGGCCAGCATTGTCGGGATCAGGACAGTTATTAGTTACTTTCTCGATAAAGAAATTGTCTATTCTGAGAAACGCGGTAATCGAGGTAAACATAACTAAACATTTGCAATAAAACCTACTAATAAACAAAACGTGTTATTGTTGCTAATATAAGCGCGATTAGAAAGGTAAAAACAATTGCAAACAAAGTTCTTTTACTGCCAATTTCTTTGATCAAAACAGCGAGAGTCGCCACACAAGGCACATAAAAAAGAACAAAAATAGTAAAAGTCATAATCTGTGTTGCACTCATTGCTGTACTAATATTGGTAACCCCCAGGGCTTGAACCAGCATAACCATAGATAGTTCTTTCCTGAGTACACCAAAAATTAATGTTACGCCCACTGTTACCGGTAATCCTAGCAATAGGGTAATAGGTGATATTAGCTGATTTATAAATTCTTCCAAATGCCAGTGTTGTAATAAACTTAAAACAACACTGCCAACAATCAATAAAGGCCAGGCAATTACAATAAACTCTTTCATTCTTAGCCATACCTTGGATAATAATATCTTTATTGAAGGTACATGGTACGCAGGTATTTCCAGAATCATTCCAGGAGTAATTTCCGGCATAATATTTGAAAGAATATTTCCGGCAATAGCCACTACAACAATATTAAAGAGAAAGACAAAAATTGCAGCTCTCGGCCCAAGATAAAAGGCAACCAGGCCAAAAATAATAGTTATTCGAGCGGCACAGGGAATCATAGTAGTCAACACAGAAGTGATAAAACGGTCTCGCTCTGATTCCAATATTCTAGTAGCCATAACTGCCGGAACTGTACATCCATAGCCTAATATCAAAGGTATAATTGCCTTTCCATGAAGACCAATCCGATGAAGAAAGGTATCCATCAGATAAGCGACTCTAGGCAAATACCCGGTATCTTCCAGAAATGCCAATCCCAATAAAAATGGAAAGAGGAAAGGCAGAACAATAGCAATGCCTCCAGCCAACCCTTGAACAACACCACTAACAATATGATATAACAAAGAATCAGCACCTAGAGTTTCTTCCGCAAATGGCAAAAACTGATAGAAGAAATCTAGTAATGGCTCTTCAAATATTGCTCCAACATAAAAAACAAAATTAAAAAATAGATACATAATAACTGCTAAAGAGATATAGCCAAAAACTGGATGCATTAAAACACTATCCAGGTAATTCCTGATTTCTTTTCTAGGTTTTGAAAGTTTAACCACTGACTCATAAAGCTGCATGGACAGATGATGGCGTTCAGAGGAGATTACTTCATCAGAGCTCCTATCGCGACATTGTTCTAACTGATGTTGGTATCCTTGCACAGCCTTGATAAATTCCATATCTGTATTTTTTATTTCATCAATAAAATCTTGATCATTTTCTAATAATTTTGTCGCCAAAAAACGGTAGGGAACATTAAATTTTTCACTATAATCTGTTTTCTTAATATATTCAGATAAATCTTTAATAACCTGTTCTACATCTTTGCTAAAAGTTAGGAATTCACTTTTTGCCGATTTCTGTCCAACCTTGAAGGCAGTTTCGAATAATTTATTTAGTCCCCACCCTTTATGTGCGATGGTAGTCACAACTGGCAAACCTAATAAGTGTGATAATTTATCAGTATCAATAATAATTCCTTTTGTTTCCGCTTCATCAATCATGTTAAGACAAATTACTGTGGGTAAATTTAATTCCAATAGTTGTAATGTCAATTCCAGGCCCCTGCCCAACAGTGAGGCATCAATAACATTAATAACTACATCAATCTTTTCTCTTAACAAATATTTCCGGGCTTCTAATTCGGCCAGATCAAAAGAGGTCATCGAATAACTACCTGGCAAATCAACTATTTCACTGGTCATTCCCTGAAAAGTCATTTTACTAATACTGTATGTAACTGTTTTCCCTGGGAAATTCGAGGTAATAGCCTTATATCCGGCTACGTGATTAAAAATAGTACTCTTACCACAATTAGGCTGGCCTACCAGGGTAATTTTCATCATTCTACCTCCACTAATATTTTTGTGGCAATCCCTCTACCCAAAGCAACCTGGTTGCCATGTATATTCACCAGAACAGGCCCTTTCATAAAACCACTCTTTTGCAATAACATTATATCTCCTGGGTGAATGCCTAAACAGCTTAGTCTCTGTCTTATACCTAGACCACCCCTGATTCTAGCAACTCTAACCTTGCTGCCTGATTTTATATCTGTTAAACTGACTACCATGTTTTATATATCCTCATTATTCTTCTATTTTTTTTCTTTTGCACTGTTAATTTTTATATTCAATTTATCCTGACATCCTTTGCAATAACCTTTAATTCCCAAACGATGTTCGGTTGCTAAAAATTGGTATTTACGACAAATCTCATCCTGCAATTTTTCTACTTCCTCATTATAAAACTCAATAATTCTTCCACAATTGATGCAGACCAAATGATCATGATGTTTTTTATTATAAATTCTCTCATAGAGCACCTTATCTCTACAATGTAATGTCTCTATTATTAGTTCACTATCAACCAATAAAGGTATGGTCCGGTATACTGTGGCTAAAGAAACGTTTGATTCCTGTCTCCTGAGTTGCTGATAAATGTCTTCTGCATCGAAATGTTTTTGAAGTTTTACAATCGCCTCAATAATTTCTTTTCTCTCCGGGGTATATTTTAGATTTCTTTCTTTTAAAAAATACTTAAATCTTTCTTTATAACTAAACAAATCCTCACTCCTGGTGTAATTGATTATCATTCTCAATTATATTTTATTACATAATTATATTTTGTCAAGGCAAAAGTTGATCAGATGAAAAAAATTTAATATTCTCCAGTTATCTGCTAAAAAGTTACTAGCCTATGGAAAATCTTTATTGATTGTTTTTAATTGAAGAGAAGTCCTCTTTATTGAGAATCTTGGTCAAACTCTTTAGGTCACCATCTTCTTTAATTTTAAAAAAATGTGAGATACAACGACAATCAGAAGAGCCAAATCCCTTTTTCACCAATTTACATATACTACTCCTATATAATTTCTGAGATATAGTACATTCACATGCTTTCGGATTAATCATTATATCTACAATAAAAGAAGGATAAGAGTCAGAAAGTATATAATCAATATGCCAAAAGTTGTTTTTTATGCGTGAAATATGCCTGAGCAAACGTGTCCTGAGAGATTTTTTAGCAGAGCCAATGTATAAATAATAGCCTCTATTAAAAGATATAAAACCCAATTTTCCTACCATTACAGAAAATGGCTTGTCTGAATATATTATTAAAATATATGTGGAACCAACTACTTTTCCAATAGCAGATCCTGTAAGGTATTTATTCATGTCTTGCTTGATTATTTGCTTTCAATAAAATCTACAGAAGGCATTCCCTTTCTCAAACTATTTTCTAAAACAAAATCACCAATTTTACAACCAATATGCCGGGCAATTAGTGGGCATTTGGCAATCAACAAAAAGAATATAGGATTTTCTTTATCAGAAAGTGCTTCATAGTTACCCTGGCCTTTGCTAATTATCATTTCGGCCTCATCAAAAATACGAATAAACTCAGGAGAGCAATATTTCAATACAATTCCCGGCGAATCGGCACCAGATGAAATAATATTGGCAAATTGGTTAATTCCACAAAAAATAGCGTCATCAACAAGGGCATCATTAGAAACTGGTTTGCCCTTTACTACATAAATTACATTTTTATGATAACTGTTTACTAAATGCTCAATTAAAATACGGTCAAAGACGACTTCGCCTGAATTATCGGCAAGATAAAGAACCGAATCAACTTCCGACAAATATTGCTGAAAAGTACTATAATCAAAATATTTTTCATCAATGTTCTTTTGAAAATTAAATTCATCATTCAGCATTATATGTATCTTTTCCTGAATGCTTTCCATATCTTCTATCCCAAAATCAATAATATTCCCAATTATTGCCAGCTTAACTGCTGTAAAAAGTTGTTTATCTTTATCTATATTCTTAATTCTTACTTTCATTTCCGGATACATCTTAAGTGCTATTTTGTTACTTTCTTCTTTTATTTCTCTGTAAGGATCTTTCTTGCCGGTAATTTTACTAATCATGGTATAAATTTTTTTACCCATCTCGGCGGGTGTTGTGTTTAATGAAAATTTTGGAATTATTTCGGATAGGTTATTCAGTAATTCTCTCTGGACCTCCTCACTGGCACCGGATACTCTAGCAGCCTTGAGTACCTGTTGATAAAAACAGGGGATACAGTCTAAATAAGTTTTCATTATGCACTCCTTACATATAAATTTTCTACAATACTCATCCGATAATTAATAATGAGCATGCTACAATTGTTTATTGATTATTCCATCAGGTAACATATTATCTGGATGATATTGATTTTTGTCCTGCATTTTCTTCCTTACGCAACGCCAGTATTCAGATCTACAGTATTGTTCTACCCATTTCTTATCTATTAGGTTTTTTCAGTATAACGCTTTATGGGACAAACAGAATACCAGGGACAAATTTGGCTCTCAGACATCAAAATATACCTTCTTATGGATATTTTTAAAATAACGTTGAACTTATGGACAAACATCTAATCTACCCATAATTCAAAATTTTTTAATATATTCTCATCCAATCGAGTTATAGCTCGATTTTGGACATGATTGTTTGAACAATTTTCTCAAAAGCCTGGCCAGTCTCGCTTTCATTGTTATTGCAGATAAAAGGTTTACCCTGATCTGCGGACTTAACGATTTGCATATCGATGGGTATTGTACCCAAAAATGGTACTTTAAAATCGCTTGCTGCCTTTTTTCCTCCACCTGTCATGAATAAATCTATTTTCTCTCCACATTTAGGACAACGAAAACCACTCATATTTTCAATAATGCCCAAAATAGGAATATTAATATTCCTTAGAAAATGAATACATTTACGTGAGTCAGATAAAGCAATCTCCTGAGGAGTAGTCACAATAATACCGCCGTCTAGTTCTGGAATCAGCTGGCAAACAGACAACGGTTCATCTCCAGTACCAGGAGGAGAATCAATAATTAAAAAATCAAGCTTGCCCCAATTTACTTCAGCCAAAAATTGCTTTATGGCAACACCTTTTAGTGGCCCTCTCCACACTAAAGGAGTATCAGGTGATTCTATCAAAGAAGCCATAGAAACTGCTACCAGGTTTTCTCTTGCCTGTATAGGCTTAATCTGTCCGTTGCTTCCTGTTAATTTTTGTCCTTCAAATCCTAACATCTTAGCAATAGAAGGTCCATGCAGATCAGCATCCAGCAAACCAACCTGGTAACCTCTTTCAGCCAAGGTACAGGATAAATTCACAGATACTGAACTTTTTCCAACACCACCTTTATTTGACAAAACCAATATTTTATGTCTAATGTCAGACATATTCCTTTTTAATTTTTCAGTAGTTTCTTTATTTGCTTGTTCTCTTTCTCTCTTCATTTCTTCCCGGGCTTTTCCCTGAGCTACTTTGCTGTTTACATTATTCAACTTTACTCCCCTTTCTTCCCTCGTCTAAACTAAACGAATTATCATTTTTTCCATCAAAACTAAATAAATATTATTGTCTAACCATCATTGTTCCGCATTTAGGGCATTTTATCTCAATACATGGTTGTCCGGGTTTATGAGCTTGAACTGTTCCACAGGAAGGACATACACATTCTCCTCCAGGTCCTGCTCCCTGAGTAAATCGCCCTGAAGGAATATTCCTTCTTCCCAATCCTCTACCAGTTCCTGGTCCTTGACCCCTTGGTCCTGTTCCGTCTCCTCTCGGCATTTTTTCCACCTCCTGCTA
>LKUH01000149.1 GCA_001412425.1 Candidatus Cloacimonas sp. SDB | reverse complement strand
AATTTTTTCTTTTTGTTTTTTTTATTGAACTTTAGAATTTTTTAATTACAATTATCAGTAGATTAATTTAATATTATATAATTGAATAAAGTTAAATATAGTTATGATTATTTGAAAAATGATTAATGCAGAACAGCCAAAAGCAGAAAGCATAGTAAATCAGGGATCTTACTTAGAAAACATCTTCCATACATTGCCTTATCTTCTATTGCTGATAGATGAACAAGGTAATTGCATTGATACTCCCCAAGCAAATTTATCTTGTTTCTCTGATAATCCTGACTTTTACATTGGGAAAAATTTAAGTAAAATCTTTTGCCAGGAACTTATGGTTAAATTCAAAGAAACTAAAAGTACAATCAATGAAAAGACCAATTATGCCACAATTGAATTTTCAAAAAATATCAATAACCAAGAAATTTGGTTAAGCAGTACACTTACCATAGTAGAACCTGATCGGTATTTAATGATAATCCAGGATATAACCTTATGGAAACAGAAGTGCTTGGAGTTACAGAAAGCGAAAAATCTAGCTGAAGCGACCAATCAATCAAAAACTAATTTCATCGCCAGTGTCAGTCATGAACTCAGAACTCCCCTTAATGCAATTCAAGGGTATACTCAAATACTGGAATTAGATAACAGCTTAACTGAAAAACAGAGAAATTTTCTGAAAACTATAAAAAACAGCGGAGACCATTTATTAAACTTGATTAATGAAATATTAGATATATCCAGAATAGAAGCTCAACGGGAAAAGCTTCAACTGAAGGAATTCAATTTATACGCTTTAATTCATGAAGTTTTAAGTACAGTTCAAATAAAAGCAAAATCAAAGGGTCTTATGCTGAAATTTATTGAGACTACTCCTCTGAGTAATATGGTTAAAGGAGACCAGAAAAAAATTAAGCAGATTCTTTACAATTTATTGATAAATTCGGTCAAATTCACTGAACATGGGGATATTGTACTCAGAGTTTCCAGCACCGAGATAATATCATCAGAGAACCGGGAATTTCCAAATAACCACAAATGCTTTATAAGGCTGGAAGTAGAAGATAGCGGGGTTGGAATTCCAGAAGATAAAATAGAAAAAATTTTCGAACCATTTACCCATGAAGATATCAAAGGACAATCCGTAGAAGGAATCGGATTAGGTCTTCCCATAACCAAAAAACTTCTTGATCTCATGGACGGGAATATTTCAGTTAAAAGTGAATTAGGCAAAGGCAGCATTTTTACAGTTGAATTTGAACTGGAACTGGTAAAAGAAAAATCCCAACATTCCCTAAAAAAAGATTTCCAACACCAATCTATTCAAGGTAATTCAAAAAAAATATTAATTGCAGACGATAATGAAGATAATTTGTTAATGTTATCCTCATTTTTAGAATCATTTGGTTTCAAAATTTTCATAGCAAAAAATGGCCAACAAACGGTTGATTTAGCCAAACAGGAAATGCCCCAATTAATCTTACTTGATTTTCTGATGCCGGATATGGATGGCCTTCAAGTGCTAGTCAACCTTAAGGATAGTCCACAATTAAACTCTACCAAAGTCATTGGAATTACCGCAGCAGTCACCGACAAACCAAATGTAGGTGAATTTGCAAGTAAATGCGATAGTTTCATATCCAAGCCAATTGACTTAAATCACCTTTTAGAAGAAATAAAAAAAGTTTTAATTATTTTAGAAAATAAAAATTATCATCACCACCAGCAGGAAATTACCCCTCCCCACCCAGTCATCAAATATACTATCCCGCCACTACCTGAAATCATTCATATAAAAGAATTAGTGGACCAGGGTGATTACATTGAGTTGGAAAAAGTAATTAACCAATTAAGTAAACAAGGTAACTATCAGAAGTTCGGGGATAAAGTAAATGACCTTATAAAATCATATGATGAATACGGAATATTAAATTATCTGGAATCTCTAACTGATAGAAATGAATAATAAATATAAAATTAAAATATTAATTATCGATGATTCTCCGCTTACCATCAACATTTTAAAAAACAATTTACTGAACCATGGTTATTATCCTTACATCGCCACCTCTGCACAGAAAGGGATTGCAAGAGCAGAATTGATCTCACCCGATCTAATATTATTAGATGTTGTTTTGCCTGACGGAAGCGGCATTGATCTCTGCCAAAAAATTAAATCAAATCCTACTACCACTAATATACCAGTTATTTTCATGACTGGCTTACCTTCCAAGCAGGACCAGATTAGAGGATTTCAGGCAGGAGGAGTTGATTTCTTGACCAAACCCCTGGATATTGATGAGGTCCTGCTGAGAATTAACAATTATCTGGCGATAAAAAAGATGCAGAATGAACTGAAAATTCAAAATGAAAAACTTCTCCAGGAAATTTTTCAGAGAAAAAAAGCTGAACAGGAGATTAAACTGTTAAATGAGCATTTAGAAGCTAGCGTTGCAGATAGAACAAAAAAACTTCAGGAAACCAATCAACAACTCCAGGATGCTATCGAAAAGCATCAACAAATTGAACTTATGTTGAGAAAAGTTAATCAATCCTACAAGGCGTTAAGCGAATGTAACCAAGCTATAATTAGGTCATCAGATGAGCAAGACCTTCTCAATCAGATTTGTCAAATAATTGTTAAAAATTGTAATTTTAAAATTTCCTGGATAGGTTTTTTAAACAATCACAGCCATC
>LKUH01000148.1 GCA_001412425.1 Candidatus Cloacimonas sp. SDB | reverse complement strand
ATTTTAATCGCTTCGGTAATTCCATTTTTTAAGTGCGATATTGGCAGGCTACCCAATGCTTCTGTATCAACGATATTGGCAATAGGCTGATAGAAACTCCCAATAATGTTTTTTGCCTTTGGGTGGTCAATGGCTGTTTTTCCTCCAATGCTGCTATCGATTTGAGCCAAAAGAGTTGTTGGGATATGAATTAAAGGAATGCCCCTCATAAAGGTAGCAGCTACAAAACCACCTAAATCACCGATAACTCCCCCTCCCAGGGTAATCAGGGTAGTGGAACGGTCTGCTTTAAATTGTAGTAATTGGTCATATACCTTCTCAGCTATTGATAGTGATTTGCTTTTTTCACCATCGGGAACCTCTATGATATGAGTTAGAATATCTTTTTTGGAAATTAAATCAACTATTTTATCACCAAAGAGCTCTCTCACAAACGGATTGGTAATTATTACTGCTTTTTTCCCTGGTAATATGGGAACAAGGCAGGAATCGATATCTGCCAATAGACCTTTACCAATAAACATGTTGCAGTTATATTTTTTTTCGAATTTCAATGGTATTATTCTCATTATTCCCTCTCCGACAAATTTGAATTATTTTATCCACTACCTGGTTAACAGTAAGATAAGAGGTATCGATACAATGTTTAAAACGGCTATATCTATCTTTTCTCTTATTCATCAAATCAACAATTCTGGCCATCTTGTTATCTTCTGCCAATAATGGCCGTGAATTCTCTTCCTGTAGTCGGCTTAATAGAATTTTCGGACTTGCCTGCAGAAGGATAACTATACCATTCTGCAGTGCCAGCTGGTAATTTTCTTCAGCAAGCAAGGTTCCTCCTCCAGTTGCAATCACCGTATTCCTTCTGTTGGCAATTTCTGTCAAAACTTGTCTCTCTATTCTGCGAAAATACACCTCTCCTTCAGTGTTAAATATTTCTGCTATGGATTTACCTTCCCTGGTTTCAATTACCTTATCAGTATCTATTAAAGTTTTACCTGTTTTCCGTACCAGGGCATCGGCTACTGTAGTCTTACCTGTTCCCATAAACCCTGTGATAAAGATATTATCTTTTAGCAATTTCTTATCCTTTCCAGATAACCCTTGTAATTAGCCTCTATTTGCTCTAGAGAATCACCGGCAAATTTTTCCAGAAACGCACAAGCAATTTCCCAATCCATAACTGCTTTGCCAACAACACTTGCTGCCGGAACTACACAGGTATCCGATCTCTGATAATCTGCAATTGTCTCTTTCTTTGTGTGCAAATCAACAGAGGCAAGTGGCTTGAGTAAAGTTGGAACAGGCTTTACATAAGCCCGCACTATAATCTCCTCACCATTGGTAATCCCTCCTTCAATACCTCCTGCCCAATTTTTCCTATGATAATAGCGGGTCTGGTTAAGTTGATTGTTTTCTTCTTTTCGAAGGTAAATTGGATCTTGAACCCGTGAACCTCGCCTTGCTGAACTTTTTATCCCTTCCCCAATTTCCACCGCCTTAACACTGGGGATGCTCATTAAAGCTCCAGCAATACGTGCATCAATTTTTCTATCCCAGAAGACGTGGCTGCCAAGTCCTGGCGGAATATTTCTTGCTACAATTTCAAATTGCCCTCCCAGCGTATTACCTTCTTTTTTTGCCTGGTCAATTTCATGGCACATTTGCCGGGATATATCCGAGTCCAGGCAATATACAGGTGAGCAATCGACTATATCTTTGATTTTTGCAGTATTTTCTTTTTCCTTAATCCTATCAACTCTCTGCTGTTGAACCTTTTTATTTCCAATTCTAAGAACATGGCCATAAGATGTAATAGAAAAATGTTCCAGCAATTGCTCTCCAATGGATCCTATAGCAACCCGCATGGCAGTTTTCCGGGCACTGGCACGCTCCAGAATTGGCCTATAATCATTCAAACCGTACTTGAATACCCCCGCCAGATCAGCATGCCCGGGTCGAGGTACCATTAATATCGTTTGATTATCAGGATTTTGATTATCCCAGTCCTTATTTTTTATCATTAAGCCTAGTGGCGATCCTATTGTCTTTCCTGATATTAGACCAGATAGTATAGTAATGCGGTCCTGTTCAATTTGCATCCGGTCTCCTCTTCCATAACCGCCCTGTCTTCTCCCTAATTCCCTGTTTATATTTTCTTCGCTTAGGGAAAATCCATATGGGAAACCTTCAATAATACCCAAAAGACATCTTCCATGCGACTCTCCTGCATCTAAAAAACGTAAAACCATAAACCATCCTCTTTCTAAAATCAAAATTTTTCTTTTTGATTCATCTGCCTTAATGTTTGAAATATTATCTCCTGGTCAGGATAAATCCCTGTCCACAAATAAAAACTTTCTGCAGCCTGATATACCAGCATTGGCATACCATTGAGTATCCTATTCCCGTTCATTTCTGCCCAATGTAATAATGGTGTTTTGTCGGGATTATAAATCAGGTCATAGACAATTATTCCCGTGGGGAGCTTAATATCTTCCGGTAATGGTTTTTGTCCGGGATAATACCAGCTTCCTAAAGGTGTGGTATTTATGAGCAAGTTGGCTTTGTTGATTTCTTCCTGTATATTTTTTGTTTCAAAGGAAAAATCTCTTATTTTGCACTGCGTGAAAATATCCCTGTATTTGCTTTTTATTCTGGAAGCACGCCCCCGGGTTCTGTTAAAGACTGAGATAGCCGAACATCCTTCATCTGCCAGGGCAAAAATAACTGCCCTTGCCGCCCCACCTGCACCTAAAACAACTGCCTTTTT
>LKUH01000147.1 GCA_001412425.1 Candidatus Cloacimonas sp. SDB | reverse complement strand
AAAAAAATGACCGTTCTTACTATTAAACGGTCGTTTCAAAAATCATATTAGAAATTTAATCTGCACAAAAAATTTCCTTTCATTCCTTTGATCAGTCTAAGATTTCGCCTAGATAACTTATTTCATTGCCAAATGTCAATTTTTATTTTTTAAGAGAATTTCGTGTAATTTCTATTATCCCTTTCCTTATACTTGACAGATGTATTATTGCAGAAATTCTACCAGCAGAGGTAAAATTATGAATATAAGAAATACTAAAATTATTAGGAATTATCTGATTCATCCGGCCGGATCAGTTCTGATTGAAACAGGTAGAACAAAAGTTATCTGTACAGTTACAATAGAAAATAATGTTCCCCCCTTTCAAAAAGAAAAAGTTCCTCCCGAAGGTTGGCTTACAGCAGAATACAGCATGTTACCAGGCGCTACAGATAAAAGATTCAAAAGAGAAAGAGGAAAAACCAACAGTCGCTCTACCGAAATCCAGAGACTTATCGGAAGATCATTAAGAACAGTTGTAGATCTAAAAAAAATTCCTGGTATAACTATTTTTGCCGATTGTGATGTTATTCAGGCAGACGGTGGAACACGAACCGCTTCTGTAACAGGAATTTGTGTTGCGTTGCATGATGCCTTCAAAAAAATGATCAGTAAGGGAACTATAACCGAAAATCCGCTGCTGGAATGGGTGGCAGCAACAAGTGTCGGTATAGTTGACGGAAAAGTGATTGTTGATCTGGATTACGAAAAGGATTCCCAGGCTGAGGTTGATATGAATGTTGTTATGACTGAATCTGGAAAATTTATTGAGATCCAGGGCACTGCAGAATTAATACCCTTTGATGATGAGCAGCTCCAGGAAATGCTTCAAGAAGCTAAAAGGGGAATTAGACAATTAATTGATTTTCAAAAAAAGTCGGTTAAAAATCATTTGCTATAGCATGCAGAATCTTAATCGATCTCCGGAACATGTTTATATTCATATTCCTTTTTGTCTCAGAAAATGCAGTTATTGTTCATTTTATTCGGAAGTCTATTCTGCTTCAGTAATTAATGAATTTCTTGATTATCTACTGCGAGAAATATCACTTGTAAAAGACCATTTTTCCTTGAAGCCAAGAACTATTTATTTTGGGGGTGGAACTCCTTCCCTGCTGAAAAAAGAAGAATTGGAAAAGATCATCTCTTCCTTTGATATTTCCAACCTGGAGGAGATGAGCCTGGAAGCCAATCCTGTGAACATAACCCCTGAATTCAGCCAAGATCTGCATGATCTTGGCATAAACAGGATCAGCCTGGGAGTTCAGTCTTTTTTGAATAAAGAACTTACACTACTGGGACGTCTTCACGATCAGAAAATGATCTTCCAAGCCTGGAACATACTGCAGGAAATTGGTTTTTTAAACCTATCTCTGGATTTAATGTATGGCCTGCCCCGTCAAAAAAAAACAGAACTGGAATTTTCTCTTCTTAAAGCATTATCTCTAGACCCGCAACACATATCGATCTATTGTTTAAGTTTGGAGAATAACGTACCTCTTTTTTCT
>LKUH01000146.1 GCA_001412425.1 Candidatus Cloacimonas sp. SDB | reverse complement strand
GGCCCTGCAGTGGGCGGCGGAGTCGGAGAAGGACGACGTTGTCGCCTATTTCGACCCTGACGACGACACGGTGACCCGGCCTCCTGAGACAGTTCCAGCCAGGTCCTGGAAGATGAGCGATGAGACCAAACGGTGGGTGACGGTTGGTCATGCACCGGCAGAGCAGGCTTCCTTGCTGAAGCAGATTGACGAAGCGGAGGAGAAGAGGAAGATGCGGTACATCATCTCTGTGCCGAGTGCGTACTATGAGATTGAGTACGGACTTGTGAAGGGGGTGGGAGGGGAGGGTGAAAAAACTACTCCTATTCATATTTATGTAAATAAGCATGTTAAACAAGAGATGATATATTTCATTTTCAAAAATAAACTGTATCTAATAAAAAAAATACAACAATTAAATATGAAGCATTCTTATTGAGATTCAGATGAATCAAACACAATTTACTCTCGATTCTCTTCTAAACCTCATTAATTATATGAATCATTTGAATACCGAAGAAAAGAGAAAATTACGATCCAACTGTGAATATGCGATACGGTGTTTTGGAAAAGATTGGGAAACAAGGGAAGAGAGTAGATCACATCCATTATGGAGCTTTTTTGGATATTCTATTGGGATATTATTATTGGGTAAATTTGGCGAAGCACTTCAAAATTTAAAAAAGAAGGAGAATTTTCATGAAATTTTTAAGCGATTGCATCATAAAGACCAATTTGGAGGTGCATTTAATGAAATTATGATTGGAAATAACTTATTAAAAGCAGGAATCCAATTTCAATTCTTAAAGCCAGATACAAAAAAAACTCCTGACATTGTTCTTTATTATTCCGGAAAAGAGATTAATTTAGAGATTACTGAAAAAGAAACATCCGCCGAATATAAAATGGCATCAATGAATCTACACAAAATCGATACGTCTCTTTATTCTTTGCCTAAAAATTGTTTTTTTCATTATCATATTCATAAACCGCTTTCAAATTCTAGAACAGAAGACATTTTACAAAAATGTCAAAAAATGAAACACAATGTATCGAAAACAGGATTTGAAAAATATCACAAATCGGGTATTATTGATCTTTACATTTTTAAAAGAGAGAATGAACAGAAAGTACCTATTGAGCATCGGACGATATCAGCCCAATTGCCCAGAACCGATGAAATTAGAAGATTCAAAGGAAAAATAAGTGATAAATCCAAACAATTGTGTGAGGAAAAGGCGGGAATCCTCGTGGTTGTTGATAACGATTTCTGGCCTGGAGAAGATGAAAAACAATCAAATTTGAACTTAAAAAATAATTTAGAAGAACACATTTGCGATCATAAAAATATCAGTGCATTTGTAATTATAAACAATTGTGTTATCGCGGATATCCATCATACTGAATTTTTAGTGGAGGAGGAGTATTTTATTTCTATGATGACTTTTAATCCTAAAACACTTTTTACGACCAACAAAATAATAATTTTCAACGAATACGCAAAAAATCCGCTATCGCAAGAAGAGAGAGAACTTGTTAAGATTTTATAACGCCCCGCCAAGTTCGTCTCCACTCCACTCCGTCCGCTCCTCCTTCTGTCCGGTGCTCCTCTATTCCGTTCCGCTCACATCGCGGGGCTGTTCTCTCGCGGTGAATCAGGTCCATATTGACGGCCATGCTTGCTCGTTCCACTCACATCGCATCGCCTGCAACCTGCCGCTCCTCGCAGACAGTTCCAGACTGCTCGGTGCTGTTGTGACGGGACAGGCGTCGGTCCCGGTCTCAATTCTCCAGCAAATTCCACAAATCGTTAAATACTATCCTGACCTCAAATTCCTTGAGGTAATCAAGGTGGCAGAATTACCCATTGCGGCAGTTGTAAGGATTGCCAAGAAGAGCGGAGCCGAGCGGGTCGGAAGCGACGCCGCCTCTGCGCTTGTAGTACGGACTGAAGACTACATTGCGAATCTTGTGAAAGAAGCAAACAGGCTTGCAATGCACGCAGGAAGAAAGACACTCAAGGAAGAGGATATCGAGCTCGCCGTAAAGGCTCTGTAATCCTCTCCCCTTTTCCTTTCAGTTCTTCTATCGACTTATTCTCCGGGTTCCAGCGGGGAAAACCTATTTTTGACGGATTATTTAGATGATGCGGCGTTGGGATCTGTAAAGTCTATGGTAGCTGAGGGTTTAATTAAACCGTGGTCTAAAATCGGCAGCTAATTTAGATTATTTTATTGCTATGACCTTCAATAAGGCAGCATATGGAGGCAGCACATGGGTCTTCAAGAAATGGATACCGATGAACTTATAAAACAATTTCGAGAACAAAAAGATACTTCCACGGATCGATATTTAACAGGAATTTTGGATTATTTCAAATGGATAACAACATTTGATTTTGCATTAATCATATGGATTGGTGCAAACGCTAAAAATGAAGTTTATACCCAAAATTTTTGGATGTTTTTATCAATTGGCTTTATAATTTTGTCTATCATCATTGCAATTATTACTACACATTTTATTCTGGATATTTGGAATAAAGATCGAGAATTGAAATTCCATATCTTCAAATTAGCTGTAGATTATCAAGTTAACGAAAAATATCCAACTATTACTGGTCAACAAGAATTAGAAAAACAAAGAAAAATTGTAGCGGAGACAGGTTTATCGATATTTGTGCTAAAAAAATTTGATGGACACCTTATTCTTCATATTGGTGCCCTTTTGGTTGGAATTATTTTTTATCTTTTCGCGGTGTTCTTGTAAATTGATTTTTTATTTATTTTACCTGCGCTGCATTCTGAATCAACGTCATCCACCAATTTTCTTCATTCACAGTAATCCCGCACGCCTCATCAAGGGTTTTTTCCGTCAAGCCCTTCATACAGCTTGATGCAATTTGATTTCCATAACAAAACATATATTTTTTAACTTAACTCTAAACTCTTTCTTTTAATTATGTCAAGTCTTTTTAAGGGATTTAATCAAGGATTAGCGGCTCCACTAATTGAAGTAGTATTCTCTATATTGCTTGCTCAATTTCTAATTGCTGAAAAGTACCTAAATAATACTCAATTATTTATACCCACTTTTGCAGTTGTTTTTTTATTTTTGAATATATTTGAGAGTCTCCTTTCGAGCTTCAAAGATTCTGATTTCGCAATTGGTTACATATTTGGTGCAATAGGCGGAATTTTTTTATTTTTCGTCATCATTTTGAAATATTATCCCAATGCAATATTTTCAACATTATTCACCGTTCTAATCTACTTTGTAGGGATAATCATCAAATATCTGAGAGATTAATTCAATTGAAATTTTAAATAATTAAAAACGAGAAAAGCAATAAAATATACAATCCAAGAATAAATCCTTTTAAAAAAAAGGTATTAAAATCGTTTTGTTGTTTTT
>LKUH01000145.1 GCA_001412425.1 Candidatus Cloacimonas sp. SDB | reverse complement strand
AAACTTCTGAGGAAATATTTTTTTCTAAATTAAGTACTTCAACCTGTATTCCGACTTTAGTGCCTTTTTTCTTCAAATTATTAACATAATATTCGGCTGCCGGATCATTACCTGTTATCAATATCTTTAGGACTGGAGCTTCATCATATTTATCCAATTCCAGCTTTATTTTAGCATAGATCTGCCTTATAACAGGTTTAGCTATCAATATCTTGTCCATTGATTTTCCGTTTTATCCTTTCAATTCTAACAGACTTACCACTACAGTGATCAATCTCAATAAATACTGCGTTTATCTGCAGACCTGAGTGGGAAATTTCGTGTCTGATCGGCATCCCTGATAAGATCTTCTCAAGTATTATCTCTTTTTTTACGCCAATAACCGAATCATGTGGTCCTGTCATTCCAACATCTGTAATATAAGCTGTTCCTGCGGATAATATCTCTTCGTCAGCAGTTTGAATATGGGTATGTGTACCTAAAACCGCGCTAACTCTGCCATTTAAATAAAATCCGAGTGCTCTTTTCTCTCCGGTAGCTTCGGCATGAATATCAACCAGAATGCAGTTTGTCTCAGCTTGAACTTCTTCTAAATATTTATCGATAACTTCGAAGGGAGAATTTGCGGGTCCCATGAATGCTTGCCCGATAAGTGAGAAAACAGCGAGTTTCATGTCGTTTTTTTTCAGAATCAGATAATCATTTCCTTTGGCTTTAAGTGGGAAATTTACTGGTTTTAATATCCTGCTCTCACTTTCGAGAAAATCAATAGATTCTTTTTGATCCCAAAGATGATTTCCACTGGTGAAGGCATCAATCCCATTTTCAAAAAGAGCTTTTGCCGTTTTACGGGTAATTCCTCTTCCCTGTGCAACATTTTCCCCATTGGCAATGCAGAAATCAATATTAAATTCATTCCTCAGGTCAACCAGATGTTGGATCAATATTTCCCTGCCGGGTTTACCAAAAACATCACCAAGGAATAATACATTCATTATTTAGCCACAGCCGATTGTCGGGTTTCTCTTATCACCAATACTTTAATTTGTCCTGGATACTGCATTTCCTGTTCAATCTTTTCTGCTATATCGGAAGCAATGTAAGCAGTTTTCTGATCATCAATAGTAACCGGATCAACAATTATTCTCAGTTCTCTGCCTGCCTGAATGGCATAGGATTTGTTTACGCCTTCAATAGAATTTGCGATCTCTTCCATTTTATTCAATCGCTTCATATAGGTTTCCAGCATTTCTCTACGTGCGCCTGGACGAGCACCAGATACGGCATCGGATAATTGCGTTAGAACTGCATAAATGCTCTCATATTCAACTTCTTCATGATGAGCTTCTATTGCATTAATAACTATTTTGCTTTCTCCGTTTTTCCGCGCGAAATTGGCTCCGATCTTGGCGTGCGAACCGTCATATTCATGATCGATAGCTTTACCAATATCGTGCAGAAATCCGCATCTCCTGGCCAGCTCCTGATCAAGGCCCAGCTCAGCAGCAATAATGCCACAAATCCAGGCAGCTTCAATGGAATGTACTAATACGCTTTGCCCATAACTTGTACGATATTTTAGCCTGCCAATCAGCTTTACAATATTATTAGAAATATTATGAAGATTTATTTCCATACAGGCTTTTTCACCTATTTTCATTAAATTTTCATTCATTTCTTTTGTAGTCTTCTCTATAACCTGCTCAATTCTGCCTGGATGAATCCTGCCGTCACTAATAAGTTTTTCTAATGCCAGACGGGCAATTTCTCTTCTTACTGGGTCAAAGGCTGAGATTACAACAGCCTCAGGTGTGTCATCAATTATTAGATCAACTCCGGATGCCTTTTCAAAAGAACGAATGTTTCTTCCTTCTCTGCCAATGATTCTACCTTTCATTTCCTCATCAGGAAGTGCAACAACAGATACGGTAGTTTCTGAAACATGGTCTACTGCCATTCTCTGCATCGCGGTGGAAAGTATTCCAGCTACCAGCTTATTAGCATCAATCTTAGTTTGTTCCGCAATGGATCTTATTTCTTTAGCAGCTTCATTTCTGGCTTTATTTTTTAAATTGTTCTTTAAAATCTGGATTGCTTCTTCCCGGGATAATCCTGCAATTTCTGTAAGTTTATTGTTCTGCTTTTCGATCAATTTATCCAGTTCTTCTTTCTTTTGATTGATCTCATTCTCTTTATTTTTAAGATTCTTTTCGTAATCCTGGAGATGATTGTCCTTTCTTTCTAAAGTTTCAAGTCTTCTATCCAGATTATTTACTCTATCGTTATACTCTTTTTCTAATGTATGAAGTTCTCTTTTTCTTGAATTGATCTCATTTTCATATTCTTTCTGAGTTTTATACCAATCTTCTTTAGCTTCAAGTACAACTGTTTTTTTCAGACTTTCCGCTTCCTGATGGGCATCATTGATAATTTTCTTTGCCAGTTCGCTGGACTTCAAAATGTTCTTATTATCAGCTGCTTTTTTGATAAAATTGATTATTAAGGCTAAAATTATTCCAATAAGAAAGCAAACTGCTCCAATTATAATATTTATCTGCATTATCGTTACCTCTCTTTATTTATTTAAACCCGCGGTACCGTGTACTACTTGTTTTCTCGAACCCTGAACAAGGGTGGAGGTCTACCTTGTTTGCTTTACAAATCCGGATCGTGTCCGGCATGTGCGCCACAAATGGCTCGACTTCCGATTCATAATTAGTTCTGAAACAATAATAATAACACGCATACCGCAGGCATTAATCTTCATTCAGTCCGTTTAACAGATCATTAAGCTTTTTAAGCTCCGCACTGAGTTTTTCGTTTTTCTGCTTCTCAACAGTAAATTCATCTAACATAATTAACATATAAAGAACAAAAAGCTTACTTTGGTCAACCGTATTGAATTTTTCATTTAAACTTTCCAGTTGTTCATTGAGATATCTTGCTTTTTCAATAACATCGTCAACATCGTTACTTTTAATATAATATTTTTTTCCGAAAATCTCAATTTCAACTGTTTTCATTTTTATAGATCATTGATCTGATCTAAAATATTATCAATTTTTAATGAAGCTTCTTTGCTGTTCTTCTCCAATTCACTTAATTGCAATTTAAGCATCTCATTTTCTTTTTTCAGTTCTTCATAATCTTCTTTGAGTTTTGTATAATTATCTGCAAATTTCAAAGATTCATCTGAATTATGCGACAATTTTTGTTTTAATTCGGTGTTTTCATTTTTTAGGTCGGAAAATTGACTCTTAAGCTCACTGTATTTAACTTTTATGTCAGTATAATTATTTATAAGTTTCTGGATTTTTTGATCCAGACTTAAAGCTCCCTGATTTTCCATCATTTACCTCAATTTAATATCAAATTTATTTTCCAGATTTTTAATAATTTTTGAAACAATACCATTAATATATTCATCCGTCAAGGTGTTTGTTGGGGAACTGAAAACAAGACTGAAAGAAAGGCTTCTTTTATCAGCAGAAATATTTTTTCCAGTATATTCATCGAATAATACAATTTTATTAATTATTTCTTTCTGTGTTTCTATAATCACCTCTTTAATTTCTGCCAAATTATATTTTTTGGAAATT
>LKUH01000144.1 GCA_001412425.1 Candidatus Cloacimonas sp. SDB | reverse complement strand
AAAAATGGTCACGATATGACGGTGATTTTATTTTTTATTATAAAGAAAATCTTGATGATGATGATATAGTTCGATGGTCATAACTGAAAAATATGTGATTTTATTTAAAAACTATTTTAATTATTATCAAAATTCATCAATTGCTCTATTTAAAATCATAGCAAATATATCAATGTCTTCGTGGAAAATCAGAAACGGACTTTTTCCAGTATCTTTTGAAATATGAATACCGTTTTTATATGGTGTGAAATCTAAAATTTTATCCAATTTAATTGTTTTATTTCGCTTTTTTCCAGTAAAAATCAATCTCTTATTAGTAATATAAGCATTACCTTCATCAATTTTTCTCAATTCATCTCCACTTACTGGCTGAGTAGCTAAATCACCCATTCTCCAATAAACACCTTTAACAATTTTTAAACGTACAGTTGGTCCTGCATATTTAAATCTCTTCAAACTTCTCCGGTATTCATACCATTCTACTTTTTTCATAAAATAACATTGTTCAGATTTTTGAATTTTTATATCAATATCTATTGAAGGTAATTCTCCATTTTCTATCACCCAATATAATCGCATTCGATCAAGATCTCTTAAAGATAATTTGCCATAATCTAAAGGTATGTTTAAATTATTTGCTATTTCGTTAAGTTCCTTTTCTTCTTCTGGTGACAATTTATTATCATAAATTGCTTTTGCAATTTTCTTATCTAAATAATTTTTTGCTTTTTCAGTATATATTTTAGTCGCTTTATCAGCAGGTATTTTGAGGTTTTCTTTTAATACATTTAGAAATAATTTTTCATCCTCAGTAACTTTTCCATCCTTTAAAATCTCATCTACAGATTTTTTATAAATTTCTTCAAATTTTTGATTATGAATATTTTCAATTAATCGAGTTTTTAATTTAAATAAATTTTTTAGGATTTTTAAATTCTCAATTTCCTCTTTAGACAACATCTTATCTTTAAGACAGAAATCAAGATATTGTGAATACAATTTAGTAAATTCTTTTTTATATTTTATTGCAATATTGATTTCATATTTTTTTTCAATATTCTCAATTTGTTTCACATCAATGTTTGCTATATTATCAATTTCAGCAAAGTAATTATTAATTTCAATATATACATTTCTTTTCTGAATTTTATTGAATAGCTTCTGGAAAAATGTTGGTTTCAAAAAATCCAT
>LKUH01000143.1 GCA_001412425.1 Candidatus Cloacimonas sp. SDB | reverse complement strand
GCTTTTCTCTCAATCTGAATGTGGGTGCTTTTGTTATAGGAAATCCATTCATGAATATCATAGAATTATTTGGTTTATCCATTCTAAAACAGGAATTCTATCAAGAGAATGTTGTACACTTTGATTAGAATAATGAAATAAGCAAGAATAACAAGCTGCAATACATTCTGTACAATTTAAAACATTTTTTACTTCAGCTAATATTTCCTTGAAAAGCGTTTCTGGGTTTTCACCACCTTTGCCAAATAAGCGCGCAATATGACCTGCACCACCTGACACAGAATCAAGAATTATAATATCTGCAAATTCATCATTAGGGTGTAATTTGTAAACACCATCTAAATCGTTTCTATCAACTTCTAAAACTTTTGAACAACTTTCAATAAATGCATAAAGCAAAGTACGCCAAAAGGATTTGCAAAAATATTGAGATTTAACTGAAAAAGGAATTGATGGACAATCAATGATTGATATTTTAATCAAATCTGTATCAAAAATACTTAAAAGGCTATAGGTGTTTATCTCTTGGTTTTTTATGTCACAATTACCACCAAATGGAGTTTTATGTGTTTTTGAATAATCTTTTTCTGAAATAACCTGACCACATTTTAAACAAACTCTGAAACCATTAGTATTTATGTCTTGATATTTTCTACCTTCATTTATTCTGCAAACATCGTATCCATTTGCATACTGAATATTAAATAAACCATTATTAAGTTTTATCTCAATTTCTTTTGATTTATCAAAAGCACTATCCTTTACAAGTAATTCACTTGCATAACCTGCGCGGTCTATTTTAGTCCCTCTTTTTATCCATTTACTGTTGCCTTTGTTTCTTCCAACTGCAAATCCCCACTTTGGAATTATCGCTTTCCTTATTATAAAACCATTATGTCCTGTTAATTCTGTATGATCTTTAGTTAATTTGTAAATTCGTTCTTTATCCTTATCCGTAGTTGCTTGAATGAATTCAAACCATGAGCAAATGTTACATTTAACATAATAATATTCGGGAAAATATTGAGATTTATATTTATATAAAGAAGTACTTTCGTAAATTTTTGAATTAGCTATTATATCTGAACCGGGAGCGTATTCAGATATTGCTATTTCTAAATTTCTATTTAAATCAATTGTCTTTTTATGATCTGATTTTGATAGAATCTCTAATGGAACTACATTATTAGGGAAGGCATAACTTGGTAAATTGCCATGACTACTAAAAAAAGAGATTAATTGATCATTCTTTATAGACTGTATTATTTTATCAATACTAATAACTTCATCAAACTTTTCTTTTTCAATAAATTCTTTTTTCGTAATATCAAGTTCATTTACTATTGTTCTATAGTTATTGTAGAAATATGATAGACCATATTTTTTATTCATAAGTATTTCTTTTTCTTCTAAATATTGATTTATTGTTTCTTCAACGAAAGTTGAATTTATGTCAGTTGCAAAAATTACTTTTAAATTTGAAAAATAATAATTCAACATTTTTGGAAACCAATAGTCTTTAAAGAATTTAAAAGGAATTGATTCTTTTGATTCAATAATATTCTGTTCAAAGAAAGTTTTCATTTTCAAGTCTTGGATGTAATTTCCTCTCATAGGTGTAAAAGCTTCTTTATATTGTTTAAAAAAATCTGATAAAATAACAGCATTAAAATGTCTTTTTAATATCTTTTCATTTTCAAGAATAATTGTTGGCGGTGTTACTTCACCACTTACTAATTGTAAGACATTTCTGAAATAAAATTGATCATGAGGAAGATTACGACAATATGTTACTACAAATGGAGAAGCCCCCACTCTTCTACCTGCTCTTCCAGCTCTTTGAATATAATTGGCAATTGAGGGTGGGACATTTCTCATAAACACAATACTTAAATCACCTAAATCAATACCCATTTCAAATGTTGTAGAGCAGCTAAGAATGTTTATTCTTCCTCGTTTGAATTCTTTTTGGTATTCTTTAGCGGATTCATTTTTGTTTAATTGTGCTGTATGTTCGACTGCTCGCAAATCATCATTAAATGAATCTGGAGAATATAAATATCTGTAATGATTAAATTCATCTGAAGTTTGAATTGATAAATTATCATCTGTTAACTCACCATTACAACCAGGAAAGTTACATAGCCCTTCCAGATTAATCCACGACATGCGCCCACATAATTTACAAGTTTTGAATTTTCTATATCCACCTGGAATGTGATCTATAAATTCCCCATTTTTATTAACAGGCATAATTGACAATTTTGAAACATCAAGTTTATATCCATTACCATTATTGTTGATTAAAACCTTATTTATTAATTGAGATGTAATACCAATGATAATTTCATTTACTTTTGTTAGATCAGAAGTAATATTTTGTGATTTCAAGAATTTCATAATAATTTCTTGGAGTAGATTCATTTTGTTGTTTTTTAAAATTAATCTAAACGCATTACTATTTCGTGAGTTTTCTTCTGGATTTAGCAAAATTGGAATATCGTAAATTGAATCAAAATATATATCATCATCTTTAAGTCTTATTTCACCACTTTCATAATTTTGCATAAAGGCTTGTCGCTGCCTTATATAGCGCAAAACCAAATGAGATAAACTCATTAGCTGTTCTTTAGTTACTCCATCAATATGAATATTATCGAAAAATGAAAAATCATTAAAATATATTGCCCCAAAACCAAGACCTTCAATTCCCGATATAGCAGTTGCAGTTCTATCAATCAAATTCATAATCGAAAAATATACTCTTTGCTTTAGAGTAATTTTATTAATTCTTTCATTTTTAAATCCGCTTAAAGGATTAAGATCCTTTTGTAATAATGAAGTAAACATATTATTGTCAGCTTTGTAACATAATTGATTTGCTACTTTATCAACAAGTTCTTCAATCGAGATTGGCTGCTTTAAATTTCTTATTATGTTTACAACGAACTTATTAAACAATATTTGATTGTGAGTAACTTGAAGATATGGACCATAATAAGCTGCTTTTTGACGAGAATCTGAAAAAAGAAGTATTTTCTTCCCATTCGAGATGATCGGAGAATAATTTGTAAAATTACCATTTTCTTTGCATATTTCGTCATTAAATTGTTTAAGGTCATCTTGTTTGAATTCTGGAGCATTTTTAAACAATGTTGATACAATAGGAGCTGTTGCGCCATTCTCATTAAATCTAAAAAGCACCACACTTTTATCAATTGATTTACCATATCCACAAGGACATCGCAGTTGTTTGTCAATTTTATCAATTACTGTTTCATCAAGTACTTCATCATCATTATTTATATATTCTAATTTATTATAAACACAATGAAGTTTCACTAAATAATCATCTGAATGACTACAATTATTTCCTATAACACCACATTTGATACAAATAATTTTTGGTTCTGAACCATCAATATAATCAAAAGAAAAAATGGCTTTTGATATATGTTCTTCGGGGGAATCAATACTTTCAAAATAAGAATCTGCTATTGGTTTGTAATATTCTTTGTTTCCATCCACAATAATTGACCCAATTATATATGGTTTACCACATACTTTACAGACAGATAGTTCAAAAGGATAACCACTATTTCTATCTATTTCTTTTTGATTTAAACAAAGAAGATCCCATTTGATATTTTGAATATTAGATAATCTACAAAAAATGCCTTTTGAACCCGAAATGAACATGTGATATCGAGAAGGAAGAATAGGGATTTTATCTTTATTTGTTACAAAAGATGACCAACTTATTAAATTTA
>LKUH01000142.1 GCA_001412425.1 Candidatus Cloacimonas sp. SDB | reverse complement strand
GGGTGACAAAGAAAAATGAAGATATAGAAAAACAGCTGCTATAACTTCAAAATAGCAACCATAACACAAGTCAACCTTACCTGCTAACCATTGTAAAAGCAGACTAAATAAATCACTACTACAATTAATTGACAGTTTCAGCCTGAATGAAAGAATAAACCTGTATGAAAAAACAAAACACATTTACGGGTATCGTAAGTATTTCCCGGCAAAACGAAGCCATCCTCTGGCAGCAGCCCTTCGACAGGCATGAGACTTTTTTCCGGCTGGATAGGCAACTGCTGCAGAAATATAAGGTGCGCAACGGAGCCGATCTGCTTTGTGAAACCCAAAACGGCAGGATCAGGCGGATCCTGCAGATCAACGGAAGGGAGCCGGAAGTCTTTAAAATGCGTAAATCCTATGAAAACCTGATCGCCTCCAGTGCCAGTGAACGCTTTGATTTTGGGAGTTCAAAATATGTATCTCTCCGCCTTCTGGACCTGCTGATTCCGGTCGGCAAAGGTACGCGGGGTCTCATAGTCTCTCCGCCCAAAGCGGGGAAGACCATTCTGCTGGAAGAGATCGCCAACGGTATCAGGGAGATCAACCCTGCTACACGGGTGATAATTTTACTGATCGATGAGCGTCCGGAAGAAGTCACTTCCTTCAAAATGACCACTTCAGCCCAGATTTATCACAGTTCCATGGATAAGGGATTCAACAGCCATATTCAACTTTGTGACTTACTGATCGATCATATTAAACTGGAACTGGAATGCAGTAATGATGTGATTATTTTAATCGACAGCCTCACCCGCATGGGCCGGGCTTACAATAATTCCGATACCCGTTCCCGCAGCCGTACTATGTCGGGTGGACTGGGTTCGGGAGCGTTGGAGATTCCGCGCCGTTTATTCGGGTTAGCCCGCAATGTTGAGGGTGGTGGTTCCTGTACAATACTGGCAACAATTCTGCGGGATACGGGATCCCGCATGGATGAAGTTATTTTTCAGGAATTCAAAGGTACAGGGAACTGCGAGATCATTCTGGATCGCGGTATTGCTGAAGAACGCATATTTCCGGCGATAAACATTAAAGAGAGCGGTACCAGGAAAGAAGAATTGCTTATAGAGGAAGCGGATCTGGAGAAGATCAACAGGCTGCGGCGTGAACTGTTGCAGATGCCGGGAAGCAGAGCTGTGCAGCAGTTGCTCTCCTTATTTGAAAAGTTTCCCACTAACAGGGAACTGCTGGATTCCTTATAACCTTAAGGTCCTGGTAATTACACTCAACTACTATTTCACTATTTTTAGAATTGATCTGCGGAATAACCCTCATCCTTCAACAACTGCAGAATCCCATCCTTTCCTACCAGGTGAATAACCCCTGCAATAACGAAATAAGTGTGTCCTTCTTCAGATTCCAGAAAACCTTTGATCTGATCTGCCATCTGCTTATCCCGGTCCGGAAGCAGTTTCTGGTAGTATTCTTTCATACCGGGCAGTTCTGATGCCAGCTCCTTCAATTTGATTCTGTACAGTTTGTTCACCTTATCGGCATCTCCGGCTTCCCAGGCTGACAGCAGTTTCATGAAATCTTCCTTAACATTATCATAATCTTCTACCACATACTGCAGATAATCTATCTGAGTGCTGTCCTGCATGGAAGAGAGCACTTCCATCTGAGCTGTTGGTGTTTCCATTTCCAAAATAGTTAACTGTTTTTCATGTGCTTTGTTCAGGAAGTGGATATCAATACCGGTTGCCGAATTTATCTCCAGTTTCTGAAGAGCTCCCATTCCCAGGTTTAAAGCTACAAACCAGGGACGGAACTGGTTGACCTGTGCTTCCGGCATTCCAAGCTCCTGAAATTTTTCAATCACCGGATTATAAAGCTCTGTGGGGATTTCTGACTTTAAACTGGTTCCATCAGGATAAAAAGCGGAATTTACAATAAGGTCATTAAGCTCATTTTGATCAATTTTACCTGGATCAAGCTCCACCACAAGTAGGTCGGATTTCTCGAAAGCAGCTTCAATCTGCTCATCCAGAGGATAAGCATCTTCCGGCATTACGTGTATGGAACCGAGTAAATATACTACATTGTTACCCTTGCCAATTTCCCACATCATTATTTTTGCCTGGAGTGAATTAATCTTAAGAAAAATAATGCCGGAAATTACAACTGCTAAAACCAGTCTTTTCATGTGATCTTCCTCCCTGATTTTGCTCAGTTTCTCTTAATCTATCCAGATTTTCCCGTCAGATCTAATATGCACTCTGGTGTTGCGGTCGATGGAATAGATCACAGCTTCATAAAAACTTGTTGTCTTGTGCAGTTCCGGAGGCCAGTTAAATTCCGGGATTTCAACATCTTCCATTCTCAGATCGGTAATGTCTTCCGTCCAGGTGCCGTTCTTTTCCGCAAACTCCCTTTGCCGGTAATAAAGCTGCCGCATCACCCATTTAGCCCCTTCCAGCCGGTTCCAGACAAATTCAGCCTGTTCTGTTCCCACCAGTTCCCTGGAGAACTGCACAAAACCCCACATTTCAGGATAGTGCATATCTATCAGCCCCTGAGGGCTCCACACCCAGTTGCTTTCCGGTTGCTTCAGTGTGAAATACTCGCCGTTACCATGATCTACCAGCCATTCAATTCTCAGAAAATTGACCCGCCACTGGTCGCCATCTTGAGGCGGTATTCCGTCAGCGTAATCTTCCAGTGCCTGCCAGGGGATAGCTGCTTCTATTTCCCAGCTGCTGTCGGTGTCATTCGGATCATTAAGCGTTCCATGCAGGTTTACTCCGGTTTTCAGATCCTGAATATTCCAGGAATCAATGGTTTTGCTGCCTGCATCCCGGCTGGGTTTGGTGTGCAGCATATCCCAGATCGTATTCATTGCGTTGATCCTGAGCTCATAATAACCATGCGTATCACCCTGCGGATCGATATAAATGTTAAACGCGTTGTCAGTAAAGCGCTCTGCATCTCTTACCGTCAGGTCTGCCCAGATATGGGGCTCCTCCAGCACAGCTGCGATATAGAAATGACTTTGATCCCAAAGCATTTTAACCCTGGTTTTGAAGTGCGGTTCCTCCTGCCGATCTCCCTCAATATCCACAAAAAGCCTGCTCCATTCAGCCCTGGTCCAGGCTTCCTCCTTCAACTTACCGTCAATCTTCATTATCTCGTGCGTACGGTAGCAGATATATTTTTCAGGGTCAAAAGGGATTTGAGGCTGCGGAAATGCCAGCACCGCCTGCAACATTGCCAGTGCAACAAATGTAATTATCAATTTTTTCATTTTTACCTCTTACTGCTTTTTTTTCAATATGTTAAGAAACTCATTCCGCAGTCAAGTTTTGCACCTGCTGGTAATGGCAAAATATCTTCAGATGAAGTTGGAATTATCCCGCTAAACGAAAGTCCTGCACCCGCTAAGCTGGATTTTGCATGCGGAAAAAATTCTCAAAAATTGTCAAATTATGCTCAACTGCGGCAGGATCACTCAGTTCGTCCACCCGAAATTTTCTGTCTGGCGGATTTTTTTCCAGATGCTTTTCCAGCATTCTGTTACCGTCTTCCAGCAGCATCTCCGGATGAAACTGTACGCCCCAGACCGGCAAATCTCCATATTGAAATGCCTGTACTTCCGCTTTACCGTTGTAGGCAATAATCCGAAAATCCAGGGGCAGATTACAGACTTCATCATATCTCGATTCCAGAAATACCGGTTCTACAATACCGGTAAAAAGGGCATTGTCAGTAATTTCCATTCTCTTCCAGCCGAATTCGGGTTCTGGCGCTCTGCGGCAGACATCATCTCCGGCAATAGCTCTGGCGATCATCTGATGACCGTGACAGATTCCCAGCACAGGTTTTGCTGCCTGCAGAAATAGCTTGATCACGGTTATGATCTTCTCGTCCCATTTACTGCCAGTTGCAGCAGAAAGTTCCGAACCTGTGATCAGCAGGTGAGAAAATTCTTCTGCTTTGGGAAGATCATCTTCCAGATACATAATTTGAAATGTTCTGCCGGAAGTAATTCGGGGAGCTATTCTCCCGGTAAAATAATCTCTGGCTTTACCATCAATTATTGTATTGAATATCAAGATCATATTTTTTCCTTTTTTTTCTCTGCCATAACTGTGAGATCACCATGCCCGTAAGCATCAGCAGGCAGCCGACAACCCTTTTGCCGGTGAGGATTTCCTGCAGTATTACAATACCTCCCAGAAAAGCAAATACAGCCTCCAGGCTCAGAATAAGGGCGGCATGAGAAGGATGTGCTTCTTTCTGGGCAACAACCTGCAGGGTGAAACCTATTCCAACCGAAATAAGTCCTCCATACAGTATCGGTATCAAAGCTGCGACTATCGAATTAATTTCTATTTTCTCGCTAATAATGGCAATTAATCCACTCAGAATTCCGCAGATCAGGAATTGGGTAAAAGCCAGTCTTAACGGATCTATAAGTTTGGTAAACCTGTCAATAGTAAGCACGTGCAGAGCCCAGCAGACAGCACTGATCAGAACCAGAAAATTTCCCCTGGAAACAGTAAGATCGGAGGTAGCGGTCAACAGATACATACCGGTTGCTGCAAAGATCACTCCCAGCCAGATTCCAGCTCCAGTTTTTCTGCCCGAAATCAGCCCCAGCACAGGTACGAAGATCATGTAAAGTCCGGTAATGAAACCTGCATTTCCGGCAGAAGTGTAAACAATGCCTACTTGTTGCAGGGCTGCCGCAGTGAACAGAATAATTCCCGCCGGCAGACCGAATCTGATAGTTTTGCGGAGGGAGGCGGGGTCTTCAATTTTTCTTATTCTGATCCAGGGTAGAAGGAACAGAGCTCCCAGTATAAAACGGATGCCGTTGAAAGTGAAGGGACCCACATACTTCATGCCGGCACGTTGCGCCACAAAGGCAAAGCCCCAGATCAGGGCAGATACAAGCAGAATCAGGTCGGCACGCAGAATATTTTTATTCATGCTGTGCCAATACTTTTCTCAGTTTCCGGTGCGGCAGTCCGATCTCAAGAAATTTTTGATCATAACATTCGTAACCGAATTTTTCATAAAAAGGAACCGCTTTTTCTCTGGCATGCATATAGATGGAACTGAAGCCCTGTTTGCGGCAATAGGATTCCAAAAAGCGTAGCATTTCACTGCCGATACCTTTTTTCTGTAATTCCGGTTCTACTGCAAATTGTTTAAGCCTGGCTCTTTCAGCTTCTTTGATCAAATAAAGGCAGCAGACAATTTTTCCCTTCCGGAAACCGGCTATGTGCAGGTATGATTTTTCCGCCCTCAGCTGAGTTTCTGTAAAACGCATGTTCAGCGGTTCACGCAGCACTTTCGAGCGTAATTTCACAGCCTGATGATATTCCGGGGAATCGTATTCGATCTGTCTGAAAACTAATTCTTTCAGATTCATCGGTAAAATATTATCTGACTTTCGAACCAGTGATGCGGCTTCCAGTGGTCACCCGAACTCAGGTTTCGATAAGCCATGGGCAGATAATCAATGGTCAAACTGTCAGCTGCGGAAACTATTTCTTTCAGTTCTATGATCCAGGGTTCCACTATGCTGCCGGGAGCCCAGCCCGCCCGGTCGAATTTCCAGGTTCCGTCCTGGGGGCGGCAGGGGTTGAGATAGCAGTCAGATTTCCACAGAGTATTATTAAATTCCATTTCATTCACATAAACAGTTCTGTCAGCCGGCATGAATTCGGCAGCATTTTGGGAGTTAGGGTGCATGGCATGCCCCGTTACCATGAATCTGACCCTGGCGTCAGTAACATCTTCTGGTATTGAAATATTAAGCTGTGGTAAATGATCAGTCATGGGATCCAGGGGGTTGCCGTATTCAAAATTGCCATTCCACAGATTCTGGATTTTAACGGGAGTTCTTTCGGTTTTACCGAAATAGAAATCGAGATCGGCTGAAATCGACCAGCCTTTCTGCTCAGCCGGATCTTCAGCCTTCTGCATCCAGGTATCAACCTGCAGCAAGATCTGTTTATCGCCTTGAAACAGGGGCAGAAAATCGGTTACATCTGTTTTCCAGCTATAGCCCCGATTATAAGGTGTTATGAAGCGGCAGATCTCATAACGGATTGAATCCTGCTGTATGAAAATAGCGGCACCTTCATCCCAGGGATCATACCCGCCGGGCAGATCTGCGATTTCCAGATTGAGGATGACTCTTCCAATCTCATGTTTGAAGCGGGGAAAGCGAACCTGATGCTCCGTAACCCTGGTATCAATATAGACTTCCTGTTGAGAAAAAAGAGGAATTTTAGCATAAGAATCAACCGGGTCAAGTAGTTCGAACAGCTCTAGTTCGACGTTATCAATATAGACACTGGTTGTCCGGTCACCGGTTTGGGCTCCCAAGGCAAGACGGGGAGTATAAGGCATCATTCCGGGAATAAAATAGTGATCATAAACAGTCGTATCATCAATCTTCAGGGTGATTTCAGCACCTCCAGTAACGAAGTTGACATCCAGGGCAAAGTTATTGAATTCTTCTTTTTCCGGATCAGCCCGGAATTCCACAGGCGCCAGAATTTTAACGACTTCAGTATTATTCCAGTGCAGGGAAATCTCCCGCTGGGGACGATTATAATAATTGCCATCCGGGCTGAACCAGGCTGCGGTGGGCGGATCATTGATATCGAAACCTACCGCAAAACTGCCGTCGATCCCGGGCTCATGCCATTTGTCAATGTTCAGGTCCAGGCTGTCGCCGCTGAAAATCTCAGTATTTAATAAAGCCAGACCGCAGCCTTCTGCTCCCGGAAACAATGCCATCTGCCATTTTAATTGCACATTTCCGACTTTCTGTTCCGGGAGCTCCGGAAAAAGCGCTGTATTCTTGTGATTGGAATAAACACTTCCGGCAAGCAGAATAAGTGTACCCTCCTCAATTCTGGGAGCACGCGGTTCACCATATTGTGTCAGAATGATCTCAGAATTCCTGTCGCTTTCCTCAAAATCCCAGCTGTAAGACCTTTCCTGACCTGCTAAATTGACAGTGCTTAAAACAAGAATTATTCCTAAAGCTATTATGCCTTTCATTCTTCCCCCTGTAAAATTAGAGGCTCATTCAGCAGGTTTAAATGTCCAGATTTTTTTCCAACCTGAATTAAATAATTTCTCTTCAAGAACTGTAAACCTTTCGGAAAAGGTTAAGGTCAGATATCTCAATTTTTTAGTTTTACATGATTTGATATCAGACAATTAAATGTATCAGTCATTAATTTTAAGAGGAAAAAAATGGAAATAATTCCCAGACCGCTGAAAATAATAAAAAAAAACGGGGTCAACCACATCAATAGATCTTTGAACCTGAGATTTAACAACCAGAATTTAAAATTTACTGTTAATCATCTTCATCAGGAACTGGAAAAATTCTATCAGTTCCATATCACATATAATTCAGCCGATCAGGAATTGAATTATATTGAGTTCTGCCTGGAGAATACAGGTCAGGGCAGCGAAGGCTACATCCTGGAAATTGGTTCCGGATTCATTAAAATCGCAGCTGAAAAACCAGCAGGTATTTTCTATGCTGTTCAGACGCTTCTGCAGATAATGTTACAAAAAAAGGTTCCCGGCAGTAATGAGATAAACTTAAATTGTTGCCGAATAGAGGATAGACCCCGATTTTCCTGGCGGGGCATGCACCTTGATGTTTCCCGTCATTTTTTTGGGATAGATTTTATCAAGCGTTATCTGGATTTACTGGCACTGCATAAATTGAATAGATTTCACTGGCATTTAACCGATGACAACGGCTGGCGGATAGAGATAAAAAAATATCCGCTGCTTACCGAAATATGTTCCTGGAGAAAAGATTTGGAGCATATTCCCTGGAATCAAAGGGCTGAAAGCAACGTTCCCGGCAAGGGAGTATATGGCGGATTTTATTCTCAGAAGGATATCAGGAATATAGTGGAATATGCCGCAGAGAGATTTATCGAAGTTATTCCCGAGATCGAAATGCCCGGTCATTCCAGCGAAGTTTTTGCTGCTTATCCGGAATTTTCCTGCCAGGGTAAGAAGTTGACCGTTGCTTCCGGAGGATTAAGGTCTAATCCCCATAATTTTTGCCCCGGAAAGGATGAGACTCTGAAGTTCCTGCAAGATATTCTGACTGAGGTTATCGAACTTTTCCCTTCCCGGTATATACATCTGGGTGGAGATGAAGTTAATAAAACGATCTGGAAAGAATGTCCCCACTGCCAGCAACGGATTAGAAAGGAAAACCTGAGAGATGAAACTGAGCTGCAGGGCTGGTTTGCTAACCGAATAGCAGCTTTCCTGAACTCAAAAGGCAGGAACGTGATTGTCTGGGATGAAGTAATAGCGGCAACTTCAAAGATTGCTGCAACAGTAATGTGCTGGCGTGGTGACGGTGTTGGGGCGGCTCAAAAAGCCGCATCTGCCAGGCTGAACGCAATAATGTGTCCCAATAATACTCTTTATTTTGACTGGAAGCAGAATCCGGGCGATAAGGGTGCTTTTGGAGTAACTTCACTGCAGGACGTTTATAATTATGAGCCTGTTCCAGATCTGTTTTCTGCAGAAGAATCAAAACATATTCTTGGTGCTCAGGGAAATGTCTGGACCGAGTGGATGGCGGACAAAGATAGAGTGGAATATATGATATTACCGCGGATGACCGCTTTGGCAGAGGTCGTATGGTCTGATATTGAAAACAGAAATTTTGCCGATTTCTCTCATCGGCTGCAGGATTTTAAGCAGATTCTGCGACAGGAAAATTACAATTTTAATCAAAGATAATGCTGTTTTCAGTAAAATAGTTTGACAAATATGCTTTTTTCAGCTCAAAG
>LKUH01000141.1 GCA_001412425.1 Candidatus Cloacimonas sp. SDB | reverse complement strand
AAAAGTATGGTGACATTTGGCACTATTGTAACTAGATTCCAGAGAAGGATATAAAGTAAAAGTTGAAGAAAATTATGTTTTACCAGTTACTGGTTTTATTGAATCAGAATATTCAATAATGGAATTAAATCATGGAGAAAACTGGCTAGGATATTTTGTAGAAGAACCTATGAACGTTAGAGAAGCTTTTGATCCGATTTGGGATGAATTTATAAGCTGCGCTTCTGAAGATTGGTTTGTTGTTAAAGAAGGTGGTATACCTCCGGAGAGATGTTCTTTAATCTTCGGGAAATTATATATAGTTAATGTTAATGATGACTGTCAGTTGCAGTGGAACGATGATGGTGGAGGACATCAGGTGCCAATGGTAAGATCTGTAAGTGAAATCTTTCCATATGAAGAAACCTACGATTACTCTCCGATAATTATTGAATCACTCGATGATCCTGATATCCAGGAAGTCGGTCTTTTCTTGAACGATGAATGTATTGGAGCAACACCCGTTGGTGAATTCCCATTGCAATTATTAGCGTTTGTTCCTGAAGAAACAAGAGGTGATGAAATCTATACTTTCATGCTTTATAATGGTAATAGACAATTTATAGAAAAGAAGGACTACAAAATATATGATGAAGGCTTAGGCTTATATATTGAAAAAGAAATGAGCCTGGAGCCCTATTCAATGACATATGTTAGATTTGATAACGATGAGATCGTTTATCCATTTAAACTTATGGCTAATCATCCTAATCCCTTCAATCCAACCACTATGATTAAATATTCCATTCCAGATGACTCCCCAGTAGAATTGGCTATTTATAACATAAAGGGTCAAAAAATCAAAACTCTTATTGATGGATGGCAATCAAAAGGCTTGCATGATGTTTTATGGGATGGTAAGGATAATAATGACAAATCTGTTGCCAGCGGAATATATTTTTACAAAATAAATTTCAATAATAAAACAGATATCAGAAAAATGACTTTACTAAAATAATTATATGTTTACAATTATCATATCCAATCTGGGGAGGAAAAACCTTCCCAGATTGGACTTTCTTTGAATTTTTGTTTTGTTTAATTATTATTTGTCATAACAAACAGATGAAAAAGCATATAATCATAAATTGAGAATTATCTTGCCACGTAATTTTATAACAAATATTTTTTAAGGATAAAAGAGTATTGAGGTTATTATGAAAGCAAAATGTGTTATTTTAGCCATATTCCAAATATTTATTTTTTATACATTGCTTTTTTCATCGGTTTTGAATATAAATCTTGATGGTTCTGGTGATTACACTGAAATCCAGGCTGGAATCGATGCTGCTTGTTATGGAGATACAGTACTTGTTTTTCCAGGAACATACACCGAAAATATAAGTTTTGAAGGTAAACTGATAACTGTAGGTAGTCTTTACCTTATAACTGAAGATAGAAGCTACATTCATAACACAATCATTGATGGTAATCATAATGGTAGTGTGGTTCTATTCGATGAAACAGGGGAGACTAATGATGCTGTGTTATGTGGTTTTACTGTCACCAATGGTTCAGGAAAACCTAGCAATAGTTCATTTTATAATTCTTTTGGTGGTGGGATATATATTGAGGATGCTTCACCTACATTAAAGAATCTGATAATAGAAGGTAATGAAGCTTCATCAGGTGGTGGGATGGTAATACAGTCTTCATATGCTGATTTTGAAGATTTAACAATCAGGGACAATCATGCTCACATTAGTGGTGGTGGGATATTACATACCCAGATCACTTCAGATGTAACCTTCAGTTCGGAGAACAGATGCAATATTTATGGGAATTATGCGGGAGATGGGAATGATATATTTCTATCTGAAGAATATGAGGATCTTGTTGAGATCTTTATAGATACTTTATCAATTCTTAATTACGATAACCATTTTGTGACTGATCATCCCAATCTTATATTAGATGTTCAATATGGCTTGTTTGAGCAAGTTAATTGTAATCTTTACGTAAGTCCTACCGGATCAGATGATAATACGGGTTTTACTGAAGAAGACCCACTACAAACAATACATTGGGCTTTAGCAAAGATTGTATCTGACTCCTTAGAGCCTAAGACTATTTATCTTGCTCCAGGAATCTATTCTCATAGTACTAATGATCAATACTTTGCTCTTAATGGTAAAAGTTTTGTTAAAATCATTGGTACCGGAAAAGAAGAGACTATAATTGATGGAGAAAACACTTTTGGGTGTATATTTTATCGTGATGATCATAATAGTGATATCTCAGATTTGTCAATAATCAATAATTATTCTTTTTTTTCCAGCATCACGGCACTTAGATCTGGATTAAATGTATCGAACATAAAGATTTCAGGCAGTTCTAATCGTCAAAATGGTGGTATTAGTTTAAGTGGGGGTACAATTATTGGAGATAATATTGAAATCTTAAACAATCTTGGTCGAGAGGCATTAAGGGTTGGAAAACATTTTGAGACAGATGCTTCCTGTATTTTCACTAATCTCACCATAGCCAATAATGAACCATATTATGAAGAAGATGGAGCGGGTGGAGCTATATCGATTCATAATTGTATAGAAGCAATTTTCATTAATACACTTGTTACCAACAATACTTCTTATAGTGATAGCTGGCCGATTTCAAATTTCTCTATAAAGGGTACAGAAAACGCTTATCTGATAAATTCCACTGTATGCAACAATCATTCTAATTATGGTAGTGGTATGGGATTTCAGGGTCCGGGAAATTTATATATTATAAACTCCATCATTTATGATAACTCACCATATGAATTCATTTTACATAGGTCTGAAGCACAGGGATACATTCATTTTGATTACACTAATATAGATGAACAGAATGATTTCATTGTTGTAGCCGGTCCGGATCCCTGTGTTCCGGAGATTATCTGGGGAGAAGGTTATATAAGGCAGGAACCACAATTTGTTGGTGGAGAAGAAGCAGATCCCCTTTATTTCCAGTTGTCAGAAGATTCTCCTTGTATTAACTCGGGGACTCCTGATACGACTGGCTTGAATCTCCCGGAATATGATCTATTGGGTAATACTCGGATTTTTCAAGATCAGATAGACATGGGTGCATATGAGTGGCAGGGTACGAGTAATAATGAAAACACGATATCTACTAATATTTTAAGCTTAACTAATTATCCTAATCCATTTAATCCTTCTACAACCCTCAAATTTGATATGAGGAAAGCTGGGTACGTCAACCTCGAAATCTATAACATCAAGGGTCAGAAGGTTAGAACTTTGATTAACCAGCAGCAGGAAGCAGGATATCATACTAAAGTCTGGCAGGGTAATGATGATGCAGGTAACCCAGTAGGCTCAGGTATATATTTCTATCGACTGATCGTTGATGGGACAGCTTATCCAATGCGGAAATGCCTGCTGATAAAATAAGATTACAGAGCCCGGGAGAGATCTCGGGCTTTTTTATTGTACATAAATGCAAAGATACAGAGAGGCAAAGAAAGGCGGGATCAAGGGTCAAACAGGATCAATTATTAAAGACTAAGAATCAAGGAAAAAGGAGTTGCAAATTCCGCCTTCAGTGGTTACGACCAATACCCATCAATGCCTATAAATAACTACCTATACCACGAGCGTAGCGAGTTAATACCAATAAATAACTATCTGTGTTTATCTGTGAAGATCAGTGGTTAATTATTTAGTCTTCCGTCTTCCGTTTTCCTGGAAGAAATGGCGCCCCCGACATGATTCGAACATGTGACCTACGGTTTAGGAAACCGTTGCTCTATCCTGCTGAGCTACGGGGGCTTTATTCATAAGAAGTTTGATAAAAATTTTACCCCTCTTTACGTGTCAAGAAAAGAGTTCTATTGCTGTGGCTTGCTCTTTTAGAATTCAGGTTGTTTCATTTGACAAAAATTATTCCTTTAAAAGGATTAATCTCAATATTAGGAGAATTTGATATGGACCTGAAAAAAATTCGCGAAGACCTGCATAGAATTCCCGAATTAGGATTTAAGGAATTTAAGACCCAAAACTACATTCACAATATAGTGAAACACTATACAGAACTTAAACCCCATTTTTTCGATTTTCCCGGAATTATTTACCAATACCAGAATGGTGCAGGTCCTTATACTCTATTCAGGGCTGATATGGATGCTCTTTCTTTGCAAGAAGAGACAGACTGCTCTTTTCAGTCGGAACATCCCGGTCTAATGCACGCTTGCGGTCATGACTTGCATATGACGATTCTGCTAGGATTAATCCAGAAAGTTATCAGGGAAAAACCGCTTAAAAACATCTTATTTCTTTTTCAACCTGCAGAAGAGGGAAAGGGAGGAGCTCAAAAAGTGCTGGAAACGGGGGTGCTGGATAAATTTAAAATTTCCCGGGTTTTTGCGTTGCATGTGAACGGTACGCTGCCTTTAGGAACAATTGCTTCCCGACCAGGAATTTTCTTTGCCGCTGCACAGGAAGTGAAGGTGGAATTCAAAGGCATCTCAGCTCATGTAGCATTTCCTGAAAAAGGTAGAAATGCTCTGGCAGCGGGGGTGATGTTCTATGCAAAATTCAAGGAAAGAATGGCTTTGGAATATCCTGAAACAGATACCGCATTAGTTGAATTTGGCAGGATGACAGCCGGTACTGTGATGAATGCTATCGCTGGAGAATGCATATTAGAGGGTACCGTAAGAGCTTTTAAAAATGAAGACCTGAAATTCATTAAGAAATTAATTGAAATTACAGCCTTGCAGTCAGCAGAAAAATTTCAGCTGGAATTCAAGATTGAATATGGAAGTTATTACAGACAGGTAAAAAATGATGCACAACTTGTTGAGATTTTAAAAGCCGTTGTAGATTTTCTGCATCTCAAGTATCTAACTGCCGAAAAGGTGTTCACAGGAGAAGACTTCGGTATTTTCACTCATAGATACAAAGGCCTGCTTTTCTGGCTGGGAACAAATCTGGGAGAAAATGCAGATCTTCATTCCAGTAAATTTCTGCCTTCCGCGGAAGTTATTCCAAAGGGTATTGATATCTTCTGGAACTTATTGAACAGTAAATAAAAAAAAGGTCACCGCAAAAAGTGACCTTGTAAAATATATCTGCAAATCTTTAATTAGACATCATCATCGTCCAGCCCAAGATCTTTCGCGAGATCAAGATCATCCAGATCAAGGTCTTCATCGTCTTCATCATCATACTCATCTTCTTCTTTCTTCTGCATCCAGTCCGGACAAAATATTACATCTTCCGTGGCATCCCAGCCGTCGACATTTTTCAACCCAAATCTATCTAAAAGCTCTTCTTCCCAGAGAGAATATCTTACCTTATCTTCTACTACCTCATAAACTAAGACTGGCTTATGAAATTTTCTCAAGTTGAAATCCAGGCTGGTCAATTCAAAAAATTCATTGATCCTGTTTCTGTCTTTTTCAGCAGTCATCATATCAGATTCTCCTTCAATTTTATAGGTTGACCTATAAAATCAAACAAATTTCATCGTTCACAAAAGTAACAGGGAATAGTTATGTCAATGAAAATGAATAAATATATATCTCTTTTTTTGATCTTGATTTCAGGACTCTTTTTACAGGGGTACGAGCCGGATCTCGACGATTTTCTCAACCCCTATCAGTTCAAACTGCACAATTCCTGGCTGGAAAAAGCAGAACTTAAGGCAGATTCTCCGGCAGATTTTACAACTTCAAAAATCATTCAACATTTTATTATAGGTGGTTCGGAGATAATAACTGAATATGACTGGGAAAATTATAAGATCTATAATCAGCGTGAAATTCTTCCTTCCTCCAGATTCAGTTTGCCCCCGAAGATCTTGAGATTCCTGGAATCCTTTCTGTACAGGCTGAATGCTGCCGACAGCTCCTTTATTTCGAATTTCCTGAAAGATACGGGATCTGATCTTTTATATACTGATGATAAGAATGAGGGAAGCCTGGAACTTCTCTGGTCCAAGATTGCTGCTGAAAGGGTCAGCGGTTTTGAAATAGTGGATATTAAACTTGATAAAGCAGGAAATTCAATTCGGGTTTTTTCCCCTGATTGGCAGATAGAATTGATATTTTCGGATCCGAATCTCAGTCTTGCCCATTTGATCAGGGAAGAATCACAGAGACAAGTGGAATTAATAGAGGATAAAAAGGAGGTGGTCGGGATAACAGTGAAGATACCTCAAACTCTTTCACTGGAAGAATATATTTCCCGGAATTATCAGAAAAAGCAGACGAGAGAAATGCTTCATAACAAAATAAATGATGTAAAAAGTTTCCTGAAAAAGGAATTTCCCGAACACATTATAACAAAAACCACAAAAGGCTACCTTATTAGTTCGGAAAATTTTCAGGGAGAATTCCCGGATTATTTAAAGATCACTTATTCAACAGAGCAGGATGGAGTTTATATTTATTCTGATAATGATACTGAGATCGTTGGTAAAACCTGTAAAATTTCCGACGAGGAAGTTATTGACCTGAGTAAATTAAGCCATCAGGAAATTGATATAGTGTCGAATTATTTACCTCAACTGCTTTATGAACACAGGTCCATCGGAAGTAAATTGCTGGATTTTCTCCTCATTCATGACAATGTTCCCACAACTCTGCTGGTAAAAACTGAGACCAGAAATAAATATGAAATCGCCTCCTATGCCGACCTGCTTTTGATGTTGAATAAATACTGGTTGGACAGAAAGATCTATTTTAAGTTGGAAGATTTTAAAAAAATCAATAATTATATTGAATTCAAAGGATTTCTGCTTGCGGTGGAAGCGGACGGAATAAATGCTGATTCAGCTGAGATCTGGTTTCATCTGGATAAAAGTCTCAAAATAGATCTTATTATGATGATGCTGTACCCTGAGATTAAATTAAAGGAAGAATGATCATGAAAATATTTGAAACTCACGCTCATCTTGACTTTCCCGATTTTAATAAAGACAGAAATAATCTGATTCAGACATGTTTCAGCTCGGGTATAGAATACATAATCAATGTCGGTATCGATAAAAACACTTCGGAAGCAGGTATCAGGCTGGCGGAAAATTATGAAAATATTTTTGCAACTGCAGCTTATCATCCTCATGAGGCTGTACATTACCAGAGAGAAATAATTCTGCAGCTGGCAAAACATCCCAAAATAGTGGCAATAGGTGAAACAGGATTGGATTTTTACCGGGATCGCTCTCCCCGGGAAACGCAGAAAAAAGTCTTTGAGGAACAGATCCTGATCGCCAAAGAACTGGGACTTCCCCTTATTGTGCATGACAGACAGGCTCATCGCGAATGTCTGGAGATTTTAACTAGAAATAATCCCGAAAATGTTGTGTTCCACTGCTTTTCAGGAGATCTCGGTTTCGCAGAAGATATTATCGCCCATGGTTGGAATATATCTTTTACCGGCAATATCACCTATAAGAATAATCCTCTTGAGGATGTTGTCCGCCTTATACCCCTGGATAGAATTTTTGTAGAGACAGATTCTCCCTTTCTTGCTCCTCAACCTTTACGGGGAAAGAGGAATTCTCCCCTTAATTTAAGATATGTGATAGAAAAAATTGCTGAGATCAAAGGACTAACTCCTAAACAGGTTGCAGAGATTACATTTAACAATGCAGTTGAGTTTTTTCTAAGTAAAACTGGAAGGACCTAAAAATAATATAAAAAAACTTGAATAAAAAAAAGTCGGAAATAATTTGTCTCAAAAAAGGGAATATTGGAGGTAATGATGGCTGTTAATATTAATGAAGAAACTTGTATCGGTTGTGGTGCCTGTATAGACACCTGCCCGGTTGAAGCACTGGAAATGGTTGATGACAAAGCAAAAGTAGATCCTGATAAATGTGTTGATTGCGGTGCCTGTATAGACGCCTGCCCGGTATCAGCTATTTCTGAATAGTAAGTTTATGATCATAAAGACCGGTTTTAAAGCCGGTCTTTTTTTTTATCTGATAATGAGTATTAACGAAATTCTAT
>LKUH01000140.1 GCA_001412425.1 Candidatus Cloacimonas sp. SDB | reverse complement strand
ACCACACAACCTTAACTTTAATTTTTAAAGCCCAAATTACCCAAAAAGTTGCCGCTAACTACCATATCCACGCTTCGGTGGTTTTGTAACTAACAAACTTAAAATTTCTACAATTATTGACTTCTAACTCCTATATGGAGTTTACACGAGGAGTTTTCACGCGTCAACATCTAAATCCAAACTGTCTAACGGACTCCTGATCTTGTCGGTTGCCTTTCTGGTGATATGAGTGTATATCTCGGATGTTTTCAAATTACAGTGACCTAAGAGATTTTGGATATTACGCAAATCTACTCCGTCTTCCAGTAAATGTGTTGCAAAGCTATGCCTTAATGTATGAACAGATGCAGATTTGTCAACCCCGGAATTTCTTAAGGCTTTTTTAAAAATTTCCTGCACACTGCGCTTGGAATAATGTGAGCCATCTCTTCCTTCAAATAACCAGTGTCTGGGACGATATTCCAGGTAATATATACGTAAAATTTTCAGCAATTCCAGCGAAAGCAAAGTGGTTCTGTCCTTCTTGCCTTTTCCACCCCGCACATATATCATCATCCTCTCACTGTCTATATCTGCAATTTTTAAATTAACCACCTCACTTAATCTTAAACCTGACGAATAGATAGTCATTAAAATCACCCGTTGCTTCAAATTGGAAGTGCAGTCTATTATCAACTTCACCTCCTCTTTGGTCAATACCATGGGAAGCCTTTCTTCTGTCGATCTGGGAATCTCAAAACAGTAGGAAGAAGTATCCTTTCGAATAACCCTTTTAAAATAAAATTTCACTGCACTTACCACCTGTTTCTGGAAAGAATAGGATATTTTCTTGATTGTAAATAAGTGAAGGAAATAATCTTTAAACTGCTCAGCTGTAATTTCCACCGGGTCGGTCTGAGGATAATAGGCAAAGAAATTTTTCACAATATCCAAATAGGTTCTAATCGTATTTTCACTGTAGCGTTTTACAGTCATCTGATCATGCATATCGTTTATGGCTTTTTCCTGAGGCGTATAGTTTCCTCTTCTGATCCGTAATTTCAATATCTGCAGAAATTGATTAACACATCTTTCTCCCTGAGGCATAACCCAGGCTTTCTCCGTTCCGCTGAAATAACATTTATTTATCTGACGCGCCTCCTGCCTTCCAAATGAAAAGGAAAATACCTCAATTTTATACCTGAATCGGGAAATGGGAGTTAATTTGTAATCTTCCGTTTTAATTGCAAAAATTTTCATTTAAACATCCAGATTGTCCAGAGGACTTTTTATAGAATTCAGATCTCGTTTGCTCGCTTTCAAATATTTCAAAGTGGAAGCTATTTTCTTATGTCCCAACATTTTTTTTACATATAACACATCTATGCCTTTCTCAATCAAATGAACGGCAAAAGAGTTCTTTAAGACTGTCAACGTAGCTGGTTTAGAAATTCCGCTTTTAACTACAGCCTGTTGGAAGCGTTTCTGCAATTTTCTTCTACTGTATTGCTTCCCGGGGTTCTGCTCGAAAAGCCATTTTTCAGGTTTGTATTCTTCATAATATTTTTGCAGCAGTATCAACACTTTATCAGCAAGCAGAACATAACGATCTCTGTCTCCATGCGGGCTGGTAATGTATATCCTTTTCCTGATAGTATCTATCTGCTCCGGTTTCAAATACACAATTTCAACAGGTCTCAAACCGGCAGAATAAATTAGGAAGATCATGCATTTATCGCGTATTTCAGTTATTTCTTTCAGTATGGAAGCAATTTCCAGCTCATTCAGGATCAAAGGCATTCGGTTCGGTCTTTTCGGTCTGGGAAGATAATGCGCATCAACCTTTTTCTGTAGAAAATCATTATAGAATATTTTCAACGCACTTACAGTGCTGTTCTGGCTTGAAACAGAATGCTTGTCTATTTTCACCAGGTGAATGATATATTTCCGTATCAGCTCCGGAGTGATTTGATCAGCCGGAAGTTCCTGGTAGAATTTCAGGAAGCAGTTCAGTTTACTTGAATAAGTTCTAATTGTGGGTTCACTGAAATTCTTCAATTTAAGAAATTGTTGAAATTTAAGAATATACCTTCTTCTGTTCTTGTCCGGATCTTTTCGAAAATATTTTGATCTAACCTGTTCCATAATTCATGTTCCTAAAAAAAATTCTGTTCAATTTCATTTCTCAGCAGAATTCCAAGCAAATTTCCTGCCAGATTGAAAATCTCAGAACCTCGTTATTCATTTTTTGGTTTGGAAGATAAATTGCAGTAGATTTCCTCCATATGGAAATTTTGAAATGAAATATAATATTCGGGAAAATGAAGATAAAATGATTAACAGAGCTGAGCGGCGATCTGTTGATAATGAGTTAAAACGGTATAATTGATAAATTTAGATAAAATTAATAAAGTGGGGAATGTTCAGATTTTACACTACATCAGGAGGAAGAATGAGAACACCAAGCATGAACAACGTTACTTTGGCTGGTAATATTGTGAAAGACGTAGAAGTCAAAAGAGTGGGCGATAATGGCACAGCTTTAGCAACTATTACAATTGCCAATAACCATCGCTATCGTGATAAAGAGAATAACTGGCAGGAGCTTGCTACTTTTGTGGATGTTGAACTCTGGGGCAGCCTGGCTGAAAGATCAGATGATTTTGCCAGAAAAGGAACTCCGGTTATCGTGGAAGGAAGTCTTCGTAACAACCGCTGGAAAGATAAGGATGATCAATTTCATTCCAAACTGCAGTTAAGGGCAGAAAGGGTGCATGTTTTGTCCTATCCGGAAAAAGAAAAATAGATAACAGCTAAAACTAATTAGAAGGAACATTTTCCACTTTTTTCTCTAATTATTCTGGAAGTTATTAAACAGGCTGAAAAATCTGCGGATGAGCTGATAAAATAACCAGTTGTTAAAGTGCTGGCAAAAAAACTGATATTTGGCGAAGGACGATGATATATCACAAAAAAAAGGTAGCTGAACAGAAGTTTAGCTACCTGTGAAAATCTTAAGAATTTAATTAATTTACCGATCAGTTAAAATTTATAACCCAGTCCTATGTGATGGGTTCCGCTTAAAGTTGAATGTGTGTTGAAACCGTAATCCACAATTATATCATATATCTGGAATCCTGCTCCGGCAGAATAACTGGCCGGGTTATTTCTCACCCCGAAACGTAATGCGAGAATGTCGAAAACCGTTACTTCTGCACCGGTGTGAATTTCCGTGTCATCATCAACACTTTTGCGTAATTCAAAAATTGTTGTAATGTTCTGATAAGGTTCGTAGGCTATGCCAATTGACATCTTTTGAGGCAGATCATGCCTGTTATCCTCTCCCAGCTTGGGATTATTAATATTATTTACTGCAAATCCGATCCTGGTTCTCTGATGTAAAACAACAATCGCTCCCAGATTCAAACCAAAAGAAGGCTGTTCGCCAAAACCGGAGATGGAAAGATGATACAGATTTAAAGAATATCCAAATGCTATTTCAGAATGAATATCTTTCATCAGGATAATTGCATGTGATAAGGCGTAGGTCTTTTCGGACATCAGATTGACATCCAGATAATCTACATCATGAGCCATTAATCCCAGACCGACAGTTCCAAACTTTTTCGGCAGATCCCAGGAAACAGCAACAGAAGATAATATGCTGAAATCAGAACCGTATCGGTGTGTGTAACTCATAGCAATATTTTTACCGGATCTGATTAATCCAGCCGGATTATAAAAAACAGCAAAAGCATCATCACTGGTGCTGTAAAAAGCACCACTCAAAGCTCTGGCTCTGGGGGAGGGCTCATAATCATTAAAAACAGCAGTCAGATTAATGCAAGCTGCTGACAGGATAACTAAAGCGATTATTATTCTTTTCATGATTTCCCCCTATTGCAATGGTGCACCGATTACAACCGGTGCCTTTTTCGTTTTTTTGTTGCCCGTGTCAGCTTCTATCACTTCCAGATGTAGAATATATAATCCCAAAGGCAGCAATTGATGATTTTTATCTCTGCCATTCCATTCATATTTTACAACATCCGAAGAATTTAAAATGAAATTCTGAGGAGTAAATACCAGTTTTCCTTCCGCATCATAAATTCTTAATATAACCTTTACTCCACCCTGACTGCCAAATTCGATCGTAATTGTTTCTCCGGCATAGGGATTAAAAGGTTTGGGCGGAACATTTAAAATAGCTTTCAGGGAAGTAATGGCAATACTGAAGCTCATTATTTCTGCTGGAGCTCCCGCTGGCACATAAGTGATCTCTTCACCGCTGTAGGCTTCCAGATAAAAAATTACGGTTGTCCCTTCTTTCTGACCTGGTATAATTCCACTCCAGGTATTATCTGCAGTATCTGACAATTCCATTTCAACTGTATTAAAATCTTCCGCAATCGTGGTTTTCCAATACATCAATACATTGTCGAAATCTGTTAAATCGGTGAAATATACTGTGATATCCTCGCCTCCGGTTGGAGTTGAAGGCTCATAAGTCACTCCTTCTTCCACATCCTGAGCTTCTGAAAGCTGGTCATCGTAACCGGGAACTAATTGCAGCATATTGTTGTAAACGTTTCCAACACCTATAGCCTGCAGGTTGAAACCCTCCGGATAAGGATCGGTGTCAATTCCGGTTGTATCCCAGACTCTTATGGTCATTTGATTATTGCTATCGTCTCTTATGTTCAGGTTCATGCCGCCACCGGCATAATACTTCTCGTAGATTACTCCCTGAACTCTCATCAATGTGCCTTCAAGATCTATATCGCCTACATCAGCCAGATCCAGATCGTAAGGTGTCGGTTCGGGATTATTTACGGAAAGCACCGTAACCTGGGGATCGGTTATCTCAGTGGTGTCGTAATACTGTGTCACGGTTCCGGTTATCTCCACTTCACTTCCTCGCACCAGTGTAAGAATTGGTTCCGAATCATAAATATTTATTCCCCTGCCGGAATTGTCTTGAATATAAACATTTGTTCTGCCAGTTTGAATAACATTAACACCAATGGTAACAATACCTTTTATAGTAACGGACTGCCCTTCGTAAGAAGAAGTGTTGTCCTGAATATCTGCAATAGAATCATACTGAAATCCACCGTAGCCGGCAAATTCGACCTGACTGTTCGGCTCAATTTCGTTACCTGCCAGGTCCTCCACATTGTTCACAATTAGGGTATAAGTTTCGTTCTCAGTCTGCTGGGAAGTTGTTAAAGTAACATCGTTTCCATCAAGAACAGCACTGGTAATACTTAAAGCTGGTGAGATCTGATAATTATTCGTATTTTCAGCAGTAACATCGTCCAGCACTTCACTGAAGGTTATTTCAACAGAAGTGGAAGAAGTTGCATTAGCAGATGTTATAACCGGTGGGGTTTCATCATCTCCACTGCCTTGATGCATGCCAAGATTATCGAAATAATTGGTATTCTGTACAATCCACTCAGAGTTGGTTTCATCAGTTCCGGCTGAACTGGGCCAGTTAGTGTTGCCTCCGGTTACAGATGATTTTCTGATCAAAGTATGATCGTAGGTGGCATTGGAAACTCCTGCGACCTGCCAACCGCTGCCGGGATCTTCATCAGGATCACCAATTACATCCACTATTGTCCAGGTTGAGCCGCCATCAGGTGAATATTCCAGGGAACGGGCATCGTTTCCATTAAAATGAACCACACTCGGGTAAGCTAAAACTTCATCAGCGTCGGCAGGGTCAAAGAGAGAAGATTCAACCTGATTGGTGATAATTACCCAGACATCGTCTGCTGCCAGTGTGGCTCCGGCTGGAAAATAATGCTGGTATTGCCAGCCTCCTCCGTTAACCGCCTGGTTGATCCTGAAATTATCAAGATCAATTTCCAGCCCGGAAGCATTATAGATCTCCAGAGCTTTATTGTTGCTGCTTCCTTCAATATATTCAGAAAAAAACAGATTTGATTCATCTCTTTCACTGCTATTGAGAACTGTTTCAACAGAATCAGCAGCAGATAAGCATAAAGCTGCAAATGAAATTAATAAAAATACGTAAATTGCTTTCATTATACCTCCGCGTTTTTATTAGCGAAAAAAATCGTATGTATCAATATTAAAATAACGGCAATGACGATTGAGCTGTCTGCCAGATTAAATACAGGCCATCTCTGCATAATAAAGTCAGGAAAATCAACCCAGATAAGGTCGGTAACTTTCCCAAATATAATTCTATCGATTAAATTTCCGGCTGCTCCACCCAGAATCAGAGCAAACACTATTTTTTCCAGCTTAGGAGTAGATTTTAAGATCAAATAGGATAAAATAATGATAGCGACAATGGAAATGAAGACCAACAGATATTTAATTAAAAAACTCTCCCCGGATAGAAAACTGAAAGCCACTCCAGGATTTTGAACATTTGTCAGCCAGAAGAATTTATCTGTTACTTTTATAGTTTGATTTGGTGCAATTGAGGTTCTGACAATGATTTTCGATATTTGATCAATCAGAATGACCAAAATCGAAATGCCATAATAAGAATATTTCTTCACTATTTTCTTCTTGTATTTTTTTCTTCTTTCGATTTACACTCTATGCAGAATCTGGCATAAGGGACTATTTTAAGTCTGTTTTCCGGTATATAACAGCCGCAAATTTCGCAAATCCCGTAAGATTTGTCATAAATTCTTCGTAAAGCGCTGTTTATCTCTTTGATTTTTTCCAGTTCTTTGTTCAGAATATATACTCTTTTTTCCGATTCATCCGTATCTGTTCCCATATCTGCCTGGTGAATTGAATAAGAGGAAAGATCGCCGCTCTGATCCTTGTTACCCCTTCTCTGAATATCATTAATGTTATTGATTATTCTCTGAGTCTGTTCTTTTTCTTCTATCAGGATTTTTTCGTAATTCTCCAATCTCTCGTTACTTAGTCCTTTAGTTGGCATCGTGAACTTCCTTTTATTATTAAATTTCTTTTAAAAGATCAAGAAATAATTTTTCCAGCTTCTTCCTGGCTTTGGCAGCATTATTCCTGATCTCTTCTTGATCATGAATCTGATTGTGAAATATATTACTCATGTTCGTCACAATAGATATTCCCAATACCTTAATTCCGGAATGTACGGCAGTAATAACTTCAGGAACAGTAGACATGCCAACCAGGTCTGCTCCTGCAGATTGTAACATTAAACACTCCGCCCTTGTTTCCATACTGGGTCCGGTTACGGCACAGTAAACCCCCTTTTTTAAACCTAGATCATATTTGTGAGAGATGCTTGCAGCTTTTTCTATCAGGCTGGAAACATAAGGTTCATTCAGACTGGGAAATCTTTCTCCAAATTCTTCTATATTCTTTCCTATGAGGGGATTAGTTCCCATAAAATTGATGTGATCAGTCAATAAAACAATATCTCCGGGTTGTAGATTTGCATTCAGACTTCCGGCTGCATTGGTAACTATTAAAAACTTAATTCCCAGCAGTTTCATTATTCTTACCGGCATTGTGACCTGTTCCATGCTGTAACCTTCATAAAAATGCAGCCTGCCCTGAAAAAAGATCACTT
>LKUH01000139.1 GCA_001412425.1 Candidatus Cloacimonas sp. SDB | reverse complement strand
AATGGAGGATTTTTTCAGGTAAAATCCCCCACGGATTTTCATTCTCTAACACCGTGAACAGGGTTTTAGATTTCCTCTTTGTCTTTATCCTTTTTTTCATCTACCTTTTCTTTAGCTAAGCCCAGAATTTCTTTTACTTCTTGCTCGATTTTAAGTAATTCTTCTTCGTTTTCCTGCAGAAACTCTTTAACTCTCTCACTTCCCTGGCCTATTTTAAGTTCCCCATAAGAAAACCACGATCCACTCTTCTTAATAATATCATTTTGAACTGCAATATCAATCAGAATATCCAGATTAGATATACCAAATCCAAATAGTATAGGAAATTCCACATTTTTAAAGGGGGGAGCAAATTTGTTTTTTACAATTTTTACCCTGGTCTTGTTTCCTACGATCTCTGCATCTGATCCAATTTTTTTTATTGATCCTATTCTTCTGACTTCCAACCTGACTGAAGAATAAAATTTTAAGGCTACACCACCCGTTGTTGTTTCCGGATTTACATAAGCAGGCACACCTATTTTCATCCTGGTTTGATTTATAAAAACAACTGCAGTATTTGATTTATTGATGATAGCTGTAAGTTTTCTTAACGCCTGAGACATCAATCTTGCCTGTAAACCTACATGCGAATCTCCCATGCTCCCCTCAATCTCCGCCTTGGGAACTAAAGCTGCAACAGAATCAATAATTATTAGATCTATTGCGTTACTTCTGACCAGTGTTTCAACAATTTCTAAAGCCTGTTCTCCGCCATCAGGTTGAGAAAGTAAGAGGTTTTCGGTATCTACTCCAATTTTAGCAGCATAAATAGGATCCAGAGCGTGTTCAGCGTCTATAAATGCTACAACTCCTTCAGCTTTCTGAGCTTCTGCTGCAATATGTAAAGCAATTGTGGTTTTCCCTGATGCTTCAGCCCCATAAACCTCTGTGATCCTGCCACGGGGAATTCCGCCAATACCCAATGCTGCATCAAGATTTATTGCACCTGTACTGATAATATTTACATCAATTTTAGGTTTTTCACCTAAACGCATAACGGTTCCAATTCCAAACTGCTTGTCAAGCTGACTGATTGCTGTCTTCAATGCTGATTTCTTGTCTTTCACTGTCATTTCTTCTACTCCTTTGTAAATTTAAATTTTGCAATTTCATAATAATCAGGACCTTGCGGTCTTAATACACTTTTGTAAAGAGTCGCAGATGAAACCTTAAAATTTAGCTTTTTTAACTCTGTAGTTAATATTTGATTTGTT
>LKUH01000138.1 GCA_001412425.1 Candidatus Cloacimonas sp. SDB | reverse complement strand
AAAAGAAATCAGAATATTGTTTCTTATTTTTTCTTTATCATTTTGTGATTCCATTATTGCACAAGAACCATTAGAAGAAATTGTCACTTTTGTAGTTCCGGAGGAATCTTATGGTCACAGCAAAATTAGTGCGAGATATCCAGCTGTGGATATTAATAACGACGGTTTTACTGATTTTATCATGCATTATAGGGGTATGACATACGATGAAGAAGAATTATATTTTTATTATGGTTGTTCTCATCCTGATTCCTTGCCTGATATGATTATTGATATCCCTTTTGATTATTGTGGCGGATTTCCAAGTTATGGCGGGGATTTGAATGGTGATGGTTGGAAGGATCTTGTTTGTCCTATTGTTCGTACAGATGATCAGTACGTATATATTTTCTTTGGTGAAGAAAATCTAATTCCTGATTTCGATGATCCAGATATTCTCTTAAATAGTTATGATCACGCTTTAGATACGTGGGAATTAGGATGGAATGGAGTTAATACTGGCACTGATTTTAATGGTGATGGTTATGACGATATATATGTACATGGAGATGGTCCAAGTTTCTTTTTTAACGGGCAGGTCGATATATTCTTTGGTGGAGAAAACATGGATACTGAAGTTGATTTCCATATTATGGGTAATGAAGAAGAATGGCTTAGCTCAAATATTGCTGCTGGTGACCTTAATGGGGATGGATGTGATGATTTAATCTGCAGCAGACGTATTAGTGAAGATCTGTGTAATTACGAAATATATCTTGGCGGAGAAGAAATGGACGTTGAAGTTGATTATGTTATTGAAAACTTAACATATGGGTATCTGGAGACTACAGATGCTGATGGTGACTTAAACGGAGATGGATATGAGGATCTTATAATTTATGATAGTGATTATACTGGAGCAAAAATATATCTTGGAAATTATAATTTTGATAATCAATACGATTTTATCATTCCTCAAGATAATCCAGGAAATGGAAGTATTACAAGATTCTATTGTAACATTAATAACGATAATTACTCCGATATTACTACTGTTGATCAATCAGGAACTTGTAAATTTTATTTTGGCGGCATTGATTTTGATATGGAGCCTGATTTAATACTTAATAACACAAATCAAAATTTCGCTCAAGGTTTCTGCAATTTAAATGACTTTAATGGTGATGGGAACAATGATATTCTTATTAATCTTGGTCATCCATATAATAAAGCAACTGTTTATACAATTGAGAATTTAGTAAGTTTAGACGAAAGCATCTATTTTCCCAATAAATGTGTTTTAAATAATTACCCGAATCCATTCAATCCAATGACAAGCTTTTCATACTACCTACCGCATGGTATAAATTATTCTAAGATTCAAATTTTTAACATTAAAGGTCAATTAGTTGACTTGATAAATATTGATTCGGATAATACATCTATTAACTGGAATGCGGATAAATATTCAAGTGGGATATATTTGTATAAAATTGATATTGATAATTCACCAATAAAGAAAATGATGTTAATTAAATAAATCTGTGGCTAACTCTGCACCAAGGTTTCGCAAGCTCAATCTTGCGTGCAGTTGCCGTTAGGCAAAAACAAACAGCTCTGGTTATAACGCAATTAGATAAATACAAGGAGAGGATTTTTGGGACTGATTCATAATTTTCTAATTTTTTTAGGCTGGGTTATTGGATTTCTAAAACTGATGATTGTTTATTGGTATGTTTCTCTTCCTGTGATATTGATTTTGATTTCTGCAGTTTATTTTGAGCACAAAAGAAAACACAGTTCAGATGTAGTTTAAATCTCTGAGGTAAAATTGATTTTAAATTCACCGATTGAAATACAGAGAAAAAAACTAATAATGAGGAGATTATACCGTTCTCTGACTTATGAGGGATCTACAGTCGTTTTGATTGCTGGATATCGATATATTGGTTACGGGATTCTGCTATTGATTCTGACTGTTACTGCTTTGTTGTATACTCCCTACTTGATAAAATCTCTGATCAGCCTAAAAAAATTAAACTGGATTACTTCTTTTTGTATCATGATTATTGTCCCAGTAGTTTTGATGTTATTCTATTTTCAAAACCATTTGATGAAAATGATTTTTTTCAGTATTGCTTTATTGATGTTTTATCTATTTTGCTGGATTTTAAAATTCAGTGTTCATTCCTGGATTGAGAAAATAGAATATACTGAGTTTAAATATGAAGATTAATGTTTGTTTTCGCCTAACTCTTGGCATGTGCTTTAACTGTTTCGAACCCTTTAAAAGTGAGGTAAACATTGATTAAAACTGGTATCCAAGCACATTGCCAAGTTCCCGTTAGTAACAATTTCTAAAGGAGTATAATGAAACACAAATTTCAATTATTTCTAATAGTATTTATTAGCAATATTTGTTTAATCCATTCAGATCCAACTTTTATCAATTCTTATCCTTATCAGGGTGACTGGCCCGATCACTGGTATTACACTTATGACACAGGAGTATGTAATGTTATCCCAGCAATTGGAGGAGGATTCTTAATTGAGGCATTTGTAAACCCCGGATATGAATTTGAAGAAGAACC
>LKUH01000137.1 GCA_001412425.1 Candidatus Cloacimonas sp. SDB | reverse complement strand
TTAATCCTGGGAACCTGTATCCTGTTTTTTCTGCTTATTATCATCAGTTCCATATTTTATGTCGGCTATAATCAAAATAAAATAATTACAGCTCATAGTATTCTGAGAGAGAATAAATTACTTAAGGGTAAACTGGAAGATCTGTCCGTTGAAATCGACTCAATTCTGGTTAAGCTGAAAATGATGGAAGAGTGGGAAGACGAGATAAGATTTGAGAAAAATCTAAAAAATATTAATAAAGAGATCAGGGAAATGGGTATTGGCGGTTTACCCCAGATTGATACTCTTTTTACTGAATTTTCTCAGGAAACAAATATTTTATTCTATCAAGCAAATTCTAAACTGGGAAATTTGAAATCCAAATTGGAGTTTGATTTTAACACTCATTCTGATCTGCTCGATCAGGTTAAACTTAAGGAATCTCTTTTCCGGAACACTCCTTCAATTTACCCCACTTACGGCCGTATTTCTGACGGATATGGCTGGAGAATACATCCCATATCTAAAAAAAGAACTTTTCATTATGGCCTGGATTTTGGGAATAAAATCGGAACTCCGATTTATGCAACAGCAGACGGTGTTGTGAAGTCCATCCAAAAGAAGAAACTTATCGGTAACTACATTGTAATTACTCATAAATTTGGTTATCAAACCGGTTACGGACATCTGCACAAAGCGCTGGTTAAGGTGGGAGATCAGGTTAAAAGAGGCCAAATCATTGCCTTAATGGGTAATTCGGGACGCTCAACAGGGGCGCATCTGCATTATGAGGTACAGCGGTACAATAAATATAGAAATCCCTACGATTACCTGAATAAACTTGAAGATGATATTATCCTCACATCTGAATAGATAGTGAAACATAGCACAATCCATAAATTTCTTGTTTTTTAAGAAATTAAATGTTAAATTGATGTTGGGTGAATCATATTATGAAAAAAAATATAAATTTTGAAGCTGCTTTATTAAGACTGGAAGAAATAGTGGCATCTTTGGAAAACGGAATCGATGAACTGGATAAAGTAGTTTCATTATACGAAGAAGGCATGGAATTAACTGAGTATTGCAACACAAAACTCGAAAAAATTGAAAATAAAATAGAAATCCTGTCGGAAAAAATATCACAAAAAAATCCGGGTAAATGAGGAGTCGATGAGCACTAATAAAATGTTACTCAAAAAAGACATAAAAGAAAAAAGAGAATTAGTGAACATAGAGATGGATAGATTTTTGCCCAGAAAAGACGAATATCCCAAACAGATACACAAAGCTATCAGACACACATTATTTGCCGGCGGGAAAAGATTAAGACCCTATCTTCTGATCAATACCTACCTTTTATTTAAATCAGATATTAAACAGACACTTATGGTAGCAGGTGCGATTGAAATGCTGCATAGTTATACTCTTATCCATGATGACCTGCCCGAAATTGATAACGATGATTATCGTCGCGGGAAAAAAACATGTCATGTGATTTTCGGTTCAGATATTGCCCTTCTAGCAGGAGATGCCTTACTGGTGTATGCTTTTGAAGCCATAAACAGTAGCAGCCTGGATGATAAACTTAAATTTAACCTGATTAGAGAACTTGCCCAGGAAACTGGACATCAGGGTCTGATTGCCGGGCAATATGCAGATATACAAAATGAAGGGAAAAAAGTCAGTAAACATACTCTGGAATATATCCATAATAATAAAACTGCCAGAATGTTCAAACTTCCCATCCGTTTTGGTTGTTATATTGCTGATGCTTCAGACGATGATATAAGCCGAATGGAAAATTTTGGGGAAAAAATCGGCCTCGCTTTTCAAATAGTAGATGATATCCTCGATATCGAGGGAAATCAAAAAACTCTCGGTAAAACCACTGGTAAAGATGCTAAAGTTAAAAAAGCTACTTTCCCGGCAGTTTATGGACTGGAAAAATCCAGAACCATGGCACAAAATCTGGTTGAAGAAGCTAAAGAGCTTTTAGGGTTTTACGGTGATAACGCTGAACTTTTAGTGTTACTTTCAGACTTTATCTTAACCAGAAAATTCTAACTTTTAATGCTCAACATAAAATTAAAGAAACTGTCTCCCACTGCTAAAATTCCCCAAAAAATGAGTACTCATGCAGCCGGATACGATCTATATTCTTGTAATGAAAAAGAAATTATTTTAAAAAGAAATGAGATAAAGCTTATATCTACAGGAATCGCTATAAGTATTCCCCCAGGTTATGAAGCTCAAATCAGACCCAGAAGCGGATTGGCTGTGAAAAACGGGATTGGAGTTCTTAACTCCCCCGGTACTATAGATGCCGATTATCGGGGTGAGATAAAAGTAATATTATTCAATTTCAGTACAAAGGATTTTCAGATAAAACCAGAAATGCGAATTGCTCAGATTATTTTTAGCAAACATGAAGCAGTTAACTTCACCTTAACCCTGGAATTAGATGAAACAGACCGAGGTGAAGGTGGGTTTGGTCACACCAGCACATAGATAAACAAGCCGGAAAAATGGAATTGAAACCTGTTTTACTCCCTTTTGGGAAAACGATTTATCAGACTAAGCAAGGTCAGCTGATCTCAAGCGATAACTCTCATCTGGTAGACTTTTTGCTGCAAAGAGAAACAGAGAATTTTCAAACTGTTCTGGATCTGGGGTGCGGAAATGGAATCTTATCTTTAATGCTGGCTCATTATAGACCAGCCTGGAGAATAACCGGCATTGAAATTCAACCTCATTTAGTTGAAATAGCTCAAAAAAATTGTCAGCTCACAGAAGCAACTAACGTTGACATACAGCTTCAGAATCTGCGTTGCTGGCAATCGGAACAAACATGGGATCTTATAGTCTGTAATCCGCCTTATCATCCTTTGAATTCAGGAAAAATCAGCCCTATTAAAGAAAAAGCCATTTCGCGGCATGAGCTCTGCTGTAATATGCTGGATATTTTAACCTTTATTAAGGGTAATCTGAAGCTCAGTGGAAAAGCATATTTAATTTATGCTCCTAATCGAACCTTCGATCTGGAAAAATTCACAAAAAAGGTTGACCTAAATATTGAAAGAAGATTTTCTTCTAAAAAAAATAGAAAAGAATCAATAA
>LKUH01000136.1 GCA_001412425.1 Candidatus Cloacimonas sp. SDB | reverse complement strand
TTAAAGTTTAAAACTGCACACCTGAACCTATAATCTAAAACTAAAACAGGAGAGGTTTTAGTTTATGGTTCAGATACACAAGAAATTTAGCAATGATCACTTCAAAGATCTATTGGGGCGCTATGCAGAAAATAAGATAGAGAGAAAATGCCTGCAGGAAATCTTGGGAATTAAAAATAGAAGATTCTTTCAGTTAGTCAAATTCAATAATAATCCCAAGGAGTTTTCTATTTGCTATTCCCGTAACAAGCCAACCAGGAAGATCTCAGAAAAGCTGGAGGAAAACATTATCAGCAAACTAGAAATGGAGAAATCATTAATCGAGAATCAAATACACCAGTAAAACATTACAATTACAGCTACATCAAAGACATCCTGGAACAGGATTACCAACAGAAGGTATCACTGCCCACCATCATTGACCGGGCCAAACAAAATAATTACTATTTCCTAGGAGCAAAGAGAAAGGTTCATGACAGGAAAGTTGTAATCAACTATCCGGGCGAACTCATCCAGCATGATTCCTCTCATCACAAATTCTCTCCCTATGCAATAGGTAAATGGTACTTGATTACCTCATAGATGATTTTAGCCGATTTATCCTTAATAAACTAAAATTTAGAATTCCTAATGCACCCATGCGTGAAGGAATACAACTTCGTATTATACCAGACAAAGAATCCGACCTATCTAAAGTCAGATTCTGGCATAAAAGATATATTTTTAGGTACACAAATAGTGAAAAATAGTGATCTCAATATAGTGCAGTTTTAAAACCTAACTAACATTTATTTTTAATCTTTTTATTCTATGATAAAGTTTTTCTCAGCTAATAAAAGTTCTTCGATATAAAGTCTTACTTTCCATTCCCCTGGCAATTTTGCTGCATAATGATCCCATACATTTATCCAATACCATGACCTATAATTACGATAATTTCCGGAATCCATTTCAATTTCACCAATATGATAAATTTTACCGTCCGGATCTATCCATTCCCAGGTAAGTAAAAATGGTTCTTGAGATTGGTAATTAAAACTTATCCAGGCAACGACTTTATCATCCCAGCTACGAAAAGTGTTTGTTTGGTATACTGGTTCATTTTCTTTGATGTCTCTGCATAAAATGATTTTATTGAGAAACTGTGAATCCTGTCCTACTTCTTCCGCTTGTGAAGTTAAAGAAAAAGATAAACTTATCAACAAGAAAATAAAAAGGATTAATTCAATGTTTTTTCTTCCTTTCATTTTGTACCCCC
>LKUH01000135.1 GCA_001412425.1 Candidatus Cloacimonas sp. SDB | reverse complement strand
CCATAAATATAATACGTGGGGAGAACTTCATACTGTTCCATAGGAACGAGGCGATCCTTTTTTAAAGAACGGGAGAGATCAACATTTAACTTTTTACTGATGCCGTCTCTCAAAATAGCTAACTGGATATCCTCACCAATCTGCTTTTGTTGTATAACATAATTAAGGTGAGTTCTTTCATTTGTCCGGAACTCTATAGTCCCGTCATTGCCAACAATATAATCTTCCAGAGAAAGCAAAACATCCCCTATCTGTAAATTCCCATCAGCAGGGGAACCTGGGACAATCTGGTTAATTAATACACCGCTCATCCCTTCTTCCATTTGGTAATATTTTCGTAATCCTTCATTCTCCATATCCTGTACACTAATCCCCAGACTGGGATATCCATCATATTCACCATCTTCTAAATCTTCAAAAAAATGACGAATAACCGGAACAGGTACCATATAACCAATATTTTGAGCAGTTGGGATACCAGACATAACCACTCCTACAATTTTGTCATTCACCAATACCGGACCACCACTATTGCCAGGATTGATGGCTGCATCAATCTGCCCTGCCAAAAATACAGAAGAACTATGTACATAGGGCTGATGTTCAATTCTCGAAATAACACCTTTGGTAATGCTGAGCATATCGCCGCCCATAGGAAATCCATACACAAGAACTTCTTGCTGAGTTTCCGGCAATTCACCTAAAGACAAAGCAGGTTCTCCGGTAAAGAAACCGTCATCTTTCACAGTCAACAAGGCTAGATCGGTCAAATGAGACACTGCTATCACTTCGGCCCTGTACCGCTCGGTATCTCCATATTTACGTACCTGTAAAAATGTCTGATTACTAACCACATGAGCATTAGTTAATATTAAATTATTTTCTATAATACAGCCAGAACCAGAACTTGCCCTTGGACCCTGCATGCTCCAGGGATTATAATAATCTGGAGAATTGCTTACCGTGTATACTTTGACAATTGCTTCTCTAACATCGTTATTTGCAATAGAAGAAGATGATAAAGAAAAAATCAGCGACAAAAGTATAATTATCATTAAAATAGTTCTGACTGGAAGGTAAAAAATAAAATTAGATTCTCTACCCAA
>LKUH01000134.1 GCA_001412425.1 Candidatus Cloacimonas sp. SDB | reverse complement strand
TTAAGGGAAATAGAGCGAATCGGGTATCCTCTTATGATTAAGCCAGCTGGTGGCGGAGATAGCATTGGAATAACACCTAAGTCGGTAGTTCACAATTTAAATGAATTGAAAAACAAAATAGAATCTTTAAAAAAAATACTGGGGCCAGAAAAATTGATCATTGAAAAATATTTACCCGGGCAAGAATTTACTATTGGTATATTAGGAAGTAAAAATAAATACATCCTTCCAATAGTCGCTTTCCCAAAAGACTGGGGAATTAGATATACCCGTACCAAGAATAAAGAATACCAGATGCAAAACAAATTTGAAATCATCGATCAAAGGCATCCACTATTTTCATCATTGGTCGATATCTCAGTAAGAAGCTTTATAGCTGTCCAGGCCAGTGATATTATCCGCCTGGATGTCAAAAAAGATACAAATGGGGAGCTCTACGTAATTGACATCAACGGGACCCCTGCCCTATCTGTAAATGGTTCTATTACTTTTATGGGAAGCAAGGTAGGTTTATCCCACAGTCAGTTAATCAAGATTATTTTTTATGAAAGCATGGTTAGAAATAAACTTGCTCCAAATCAATATCTGGAAGAATTGATTGAGCCTCTTAAGAAAAAACTCTATCCCCATAAAGGGGACAAATCCGTAGAGGTATTCTCAGAAGAATAAAGCATTTAAATAAATAAGAATATAAGATTTTAGCACAGCTTCCAGAAAATATTTATTGTATAAAACTAAGTCCAATATTACTAAAAATAAAACCTAACTAATTGGTATTATTTTGCTTAAGAAGTATAATTCTGTAATATTTTTAATTAAAATTTAATTTTCATTTTTCCATCATGTGTAAAAGACAGTTCTTCCCAATCACCAGAGGGCTTGATATCTCTATTTTCTTTAATATCATTCCAAATGCTTTCCGAAACATAAAGAGACTCGAGGTCCAAGGTATTCTTGATAACCACAAATCTTATTTTTTTCTTATCAATTTGCCAACAAGTTTTTAGTGCAATATCTACAGCTTCTTTTTCCGTCTCAGCTGTAATCGGAATCTTTGCCCGGTTTAGAAAAGTGCTGGTTATCGTATTAGCATAGGTGTCCTGGTAATTGATTTTATTGACAAGTTTGCGGGTAGTTACATCAGACAGGCCAACACCTAAGGCATTCCCATGAGATTGTTCGGTAATATCAAATACAACTAGTTTATTTATTCTAGGTTTGCCTACTTCTTTTTCACCATTAATACACAACCTCCCAATAACATTGGTATCCAATCCGGTACCACTGATATTTTTACCCATTTCCTGAACAATACATACATCAATACTATCACATGGTAAAGAAGGGAAAACATCTTTACATTTTTTTAATAGTTGAGCATCAGTTTTAACAATGTCTTCCGGCGGACAAAACTTAATTTCCATAGTTTGGTCATAGCCATTTTCCAGGATGCCTATGCCCTGAATTACAGGTGTTTTTTCAATTATTAATTTGACTGCCTGCGGAATAATCTTTTTCAAGCCGTATACACCTAAGGAATGAATAGATTCAGCACCATTTCTTTTACCTAACCCAATTACCAATATCTTGGACATTCCACTTTCTAACAGGTTACTTTTGAAATCGGTATGCAGTTTAACCCTATTTAGGGCAATAATTCCATCTGCATCTAATGCCTCTTCGCTAAAATATACAGGGATATTATTATCTACTATTCCAATTTTGACTGTATTCATTGCCGATGAAATAGGCACACCCATTTCTCGTTCAGTAATGTTATAAGAAGTTAATATTTCTTTCTGTCCCTGGCTAGTAGCACCCCCATGGCTACCCATTGCTGCTATAATAAAAGGATTTGCATTAATATTCCTTAATTCTGTAATGACTTGTTTAACAATAACATGGATATTGGAGATGCCTCTACTGCCGGTAGTTATGCCGATTCTATCCCCTGCATTAATTCTAGATGGCAGATCAGATTTCTTAAATACCTGATGAATATACTCGGGAATATCAGAAATACTATCTTTGCAAAAAACCTGCTTTATTTTTCTTATTTTGATTTGCTCAGAAGATGATTTATTCATTCTATATCATTCCTCGTCTTATTAATTTTTAATTACCTTCCAGCTTAGTATGTTATACATGTAGAACTATACTAGCAATATTACCATAACTTTAACTGACCCATAAAATTTATTGTAGCCTGTTATAGATATTTTTTAAGAGATTTGATAGTCATATTGTCAATTTAATGGACTAGGTTCGGTTGCATTTAAATAAATACACTTTTAAACGCAACCGAACCTAAAAATACACCTTTAAACCAGAATTATTATTTCATCATTAGATTTGGCAACCAGGTTATTAATTGTGGGTATATACTAAACATTAACAGCCAAAAGGCAATAATAGCAATAAATGGAATAACTCCCTTAATAATATCATTCAATGTAACACCCAGTTCTGGTGGAGCAGTCCCCTGACAGACAAAAACTGACATGGCCATTGGCGGTGTTTGGAATGCCATCTGTAAATTTATACAAACCATCATTCCCGCCCATAGTGGATCAAATCCCAAAGCAACTATAACCGGTGACAATATCGGAACAATGATAAAAACAATTCCTATCCATTCGATAAACATCCCCAGCAAAAAAACGATCACCATAACCACAAAGAAGGAACCCCACCTTCCACCCGGAACAGCCAAGATTGCCTCTTTCACGACCCTCCCGCAACCTGCACTCATAAACACCCCTACATAAGCATAGCAAATTCCTGCAATAAGGAGCACAAAAGAACTCACTCGGAGTGTTTCCACGGCTGCACGTTTGGCAATATCCCAGGTCATTTTTCGGTAGATTATAGCTAAAAGTACAGCAGCCAAACTCCCCATAGCAGCGGCTTCAGTTGGAGGAGCAATCCCCGTAAATATTGTGCCTAAAACTGCAAAAATAATTGCCAATGGGGGAATTAGCGATTTTAGTAATTTCATCATTTTTGACCAAAAAGGTAATCTCAGCTTTTGTTCTTCAGAAACTGGCGGCCCTAATTTTGGATTCAGGAAACACCGAATTCCCACATAGACAATATAAGAACCTGAAAGAAGCAGTCCAGGAGTAAAAGCAGCCATAAACATTTGTCCAATAGAAAGACCGGCTTGTGGTGCATAAACAACCAACATAATACTGGGAGGAATTAATATCCCCAATGTACCGGCTGCAACAACCGAGCCAGAAGCAATTGATTTATCATATCCTCTAGTTACCATGGGTGCCAATGCAATCAATGTCAACATGGTGACAGAAGCAGTGATAACTCCCAAACAGGCGGCAAGGATTGTACCAAATATTATCGTAACGATTGCTAAACCGCCCCTAAAACCACTCATACTTTCATATAGTACTGTATATAATTCTTCAACAATTCCAGACATCTGTAGAATAACACCCATAAAGGTAAAAAGAGGAACTGCCAGGAACGGATAACTCAGTAGCATGCTATAAAGCCGACTGTACAGGATATGGTATGTCACTTCTCCGCCAAACAGAACAAAACCCATAATGAGTGCAACACTCGCTATAACAAAAGCAATTGGAAAACCAGTCATAACCAGGGTAAGCACTCCCCCTAACATCAAAACTGTAATAACTTGTTCACTTAATTCAATCAAATGGCTCACCTCTTATTACATAATATAGGTCACGGATAAACCTAGCTATACCCTGAAGAAGCAATAAAAATGCCCCCAAGGCGACGGCTGTTCTGAATGGGCCAGCAGGAGGATACCAATAAGTAGAAATCATAATCTCATTAATTCTCCATGCCCTAATTGCCCATTTGGTAGAAACCCATACTAGAACTATCATCAAAGGAAAAAAGAATATTAAAGAACTGATGACATCCATAAAGGCTTTCTTTCTATCACTAAGGAGACGATAGAATAAATCTACCCTTACATGAGAATCTTTCAAATAGACATAGGACCACCCCAGGGCATAGAGTGCTCCGCCAGCCATTGTCATAGTTTCATATGCCCAAATGGTAGGCGCATTAAAGAAATGCCTCGCGATCGTATCATATGCGCCTACCAGGACAAGGAGCCAAGCAAGCCATCTTGCAGATAAACCAGAATATTTACTGAGCGTATCAATAATTCTAACAATTTTCTTTAAAAATACCATACTTGTTAACTCCCTGTTATTCTTAATTCAAACAAACAAATTCAAAAACTAAAATATTCTACAATCCAGATAATTCGGCATATTCATTCATGGAATTTAAAATCTTAGCAAAGACCTCACTCTCCTCAGCGGATTTTTCGGTATAGAATTCCTTAGCTTCTTTTGAGATGGCATCTTCGACTTCTTTGGGGAGATCATATACTTCACAACCGGCATCCTTGAAATTCTGTAATGCTTCAATATCATAATGGCTTTCAAAATTCTGCTGTTCCTGTGTCCATCTTCCGATCACATTCTGTACCAAAACTTTCAGGTCATCAGGGAGAGCTTCCCAGGAATCTTTATTAACAAACCAGACGTGAGGGTCACTCGGTGCCCGAACAGGGGATAAAATTACATACTCGGCAATTTCATTGAAATGCATGCTCCAGTTCGTTGATAATCCTGCATATTCAAAGGCATCGATGGTACCTCTCTGCATTGCCTCGTATAACTCACCACCAGGCAAGAATATGGTCGAAACACCCATCCTGGCCAGTATTTCTCCTCCATCACCGGAAGTACGCACTTTCAGACCATTAAGATCATCAACTGTTTCTATCTTCACTTTGGAATGGAGAAATACTTCACCTGGCTCAGGTGACAAGAAACCTGGCATAACCATACAATTATAACCCTCCATCATTTCGTTCATCAATTCATATCCGCCACCATAATCAAACCACTGTATCAAGTATTGTCCTGGTAGCCCTCCTGGCCTGGAGCTTATCAAGCCCGCTGCCGGCCATTTATCCAAGTTATACATAGGGCAGGTATAGCATAAGTCAATAACGCCTTCAATTACCGCATCAAGCTCTTTTGTTTCTGGAACAATCGAACCACCAACAAATGCCTGTACTTCCATTCGTCCACCACTGGCCTGGGTAATAGCTTCACAGCACTTGTCATGATGAATTTGGGAATAATTGGATGCAGGGCCAAAACTTGAAGATTTCCAAACAATCTTCTTTTGGGCTATAACAGAGAAAGAATTAACCAACAGCAAAATAACTATAAGAATCGCAAAAAGCACATAATATTGCTTTTTAAGTGACAACATCTTTTACCTCCTAAATTTTAGAAAAATCACTAAATTTTCTAATAACCAACAATGAAAATTACACAAATACTATACCATATCTTGATATATATGAGGTATAGCACTTATTTTGATATAACTACCACCTCCTTCTGGTTTATTTTTTCAGTTCATTCCCTGGAAAAATGATCCTGAATTATTAAAATTATTTCATATTTTAATAATTTTTGCAATAATCCTTGCCAAAGCAGACATTATCTAAAAATAATAAAATAAACCTGTCAAAAACCATTCTTAAACTTTTTAGATTATACTTTATTAGTTTTTAATCTACATAAATTATTTATTGCATTTTCATTACTTCATTCAGTCTATGGTAAATATCTGCCTTCTCTAAGACGCTGTATATTTCATTATGTATTTTTGCCAGTTCATTATAGATCTTATGATTCTCAGGTACTGGATCTTTCTGACTTTCATCTCTTACCTTGACCATTTTTTTTACTGCAGAACCGATGTTATCATATAAACCTACAGTTGTAGCTGTCAAAATAGCTGCTCCCAGGGCAGAAGCTTCTTCAAATCCAGTTTTAACAACAGGCTTTCCATAAACATCAGCTTGTATCTGATTAAATATCTCAGATTTTGCTAATCCACCACTAATTCTTACCTCTTCGATTCTCCCGATATTGCTTTCCATAATAGTGATGTTCTTTTGCACCTCGAAGGCGATTCCTTCTAATATTGCTCGGAAAATCGAAGAACGCCGATGGCCCAGTGCTAGCCCAAACAGTACCCCTCTTGCTTCTGGATTCCAATAAGGAGCTGCTGAAGCAGCAAAATGAGGAATTAAAAGTAAGCCATTTGCACCTAATGGCTCTTCCACTACTTCTGAATCCATCAATTGATAAGCAGTTATTAATCTTTTTTCTGGCTCTTCTATCCCCTGTAATTCTAAGATATCTCTAAACCACCTATATATCGATCCAGTAGTAAAAATACTGGCTTCCAGTACCCAATTATTGGCCAATGCAGAGGCACTACAAATCAAACGTTGCTCAGTATCCTTGACTGGTTTATTACTATGAGCCAAGACAAAAGACCCTGTTCCCGTGTTCACCTCTATCATCCCGGTTTTAATAACACCCAATCCTATGGCAGCGCATTGCTGGTCTCCTCCTGCAACGATAACGGGCACACCCCGGGGTAGATTCAGATCCTCCGAAACGGTACTTGTGACATTTCCAACAATAGAACCGGGTGCAATTGCTTCTGGTAATTTTGTCAAATCAATTCCAACCCCTTTTATAAGGTCTTCATCCCACTGCAATTGATTAATATTGAACAACATGGTTCGAGAGGCCTGTGTCCAATCAGTGTTAAATTTTCCAGTCAAGTAGTGAATAATGAAGTCCTGTACTGAAAGAAACATGCTGGAATCATGATAAACATTTTGCTTATTTTTTTTGAGCCATAATAATTTTGGTAAAGTAAAATAGGGATCAATTTTTAAACCGGTTACATTGTAGATTGTATCTGAACCAAATTCATTCTTTAAATACTGTGTCTCTTCGATTGCTCTTTTATCCTGCCATAATATAGCATTATCCAACGGTTCACCACTTTTATCCACCGGAATAAAAGTTGCCCTTTGTGATGTAACCGCAATTGCAGAAAGGTAAGCTTTGTCATCACCAAGGTTATTGAGGGCATCTTTCACTGTTACTTGAGTGGCGTGTAACCATGTTTTCGGATTATGATCAATCCATCTTGAAGATAAATATATACTTTTGTATTCTTGATAAGCCTGGGTAATCAGCTCACCAAATTCGTTAAATATTATAGTACGGCAACCTGTTGTTCCTATATCAATACTCATAATCAGGTGTTTCATAACAACCTCTTATAGATAGATATAATATTTTGAACAATAAGGGCATACTTATTATTGGTTATTTGATGATTGTTCTACCGCATAAAAATAAATTCATTTTTTCTTTGACCACCTCAAGCATCGGATTCCTAATCTTGTTAGAGAGTGCAGACAAATGTCCAGAGAAATCCTCTTGAAATAGTTCTTTTATTTTCTGGACAGCTGCATTTGATATTTCGGTATTGATATTGATTTTTGTTATGCCTTCCTCGATTGCTAATGTTAGATCTTTTTCTGTATTTCCAGAGCCTCCGTGAAGAACCAGTGGTGCGGAAACAGCTTTCGCAATCTCTTTTAATCTATGATGATATATTTTTGGTTCTCCAATATAATCTCCATGGATTGTGCCAACCGCAATAGCCAGTGCATCACAATGGGTCTTTTCAATGAATTCTTTTGCCTCTTCCGGTTTGGTTAACTGATCCTCAACAATGACTTGACCGGTATCCTCAGCAGGAATGCTCCCCAGTTCGGCCTCTACGGTGATACCAGCTGCATGCGCTATTCTAACAACTTCAGATGTATTTTTAATATTTTCAGCAACTGATAAGCTTGAACCATCATACATTACTGAAGTAAAACCAGCTTGTATCGCTTTCACGATAAAATCAATTGATTTGCAATGATCCAGGTGTAATACAATTGGAATCTGGGTTCTATTGGCTAATGTATGAACACACTTCCCAATCAATTGAATATCACTAATATGACTGACTTTTTCACCAAAGGCAATAATCACAGACAGATCCAGTGAAGTTGCGGCATCAAAAACAACCTGTATTGTTTCCAGATTATGGACATTAAATGAACCAACTGCATATCCAAGTTTTCTGGCAGGAATCAGAACATCATTTAAATTAGCTAACATCCAGTGACCTCCTGATTTTTTCCAGCCATTTTATCGTTTCTGTTTTCTCCAATACTTCGGGATTTACAATAAATTTTGGCTTTTTATTTTCTAATAGACGATTAATATCCTGAACAAGCAGAAAAGGCGAATTTGTTAGGGCTTCCTTAGTTGTGCCAGCGATGTGTGAAGTCAAAGTGACATTATCAAGTTCAAACCAGGGACTATTCTTGGCAATTGGCTCTTCCCAGAATACATCCAGTGCGGCACCGGCTATTTTTTTCTCTTTCAAGAATTTAAATAAAGCGTCTTCATTAATTAGACCTGCGCGTGCCGTGTTGATAAGATAAGCTGAATTCTTCATTAATGCCAATTCTTGCTCTCCTAACATATTTTTATTTTCTGATGTCAAGCGTGCATGTAAGGAAACAAAATCTGCATTCTGTAATAAATGCTCAAGAGGGACTTTTTTCGCTTTAAATTCTCGAATAACTTCATTTTCAACATAGGGATCAAATACTAGAATATTCATCTGGAAACCACTTAACTTTTGAGCAACCAGTTGTCCTATATATCCAAAACCAATGAACCCGATTGTCTTTCCCTTTAGCTCCGGTACCATGTCAGAATTCATGAAATTCTTTCGCCAAATACCATTTTTAACAGCACAGTGACTGCGAGCGATATTACGTGCTTCCCCCAGAATCAATCCAATTGTATAATCTGAAACAGCCTGGGCATTGCGACCTTTTATATGTTGAACGATAATCCCTTTTTCTGTTGCATACTGAACGTCAATATTTTCCAGACCAGCCCTTGCTGCGCCAATTGCCTTCAGATTAGGTAATACTTCAATTGCTTCTCTTGATACCGGGCAAAAAAGAACCAGCAGCATTTCGGTATCCTTATCAGCTCCTCTAATTTGAGAAACTACCTTTTCTGCAGAGGGCCCCTCTTTCTCAATAATCAATCTGCGATCCTGTAATTTGTTCCAATCTGTTTCCCAATCTTTATATTCTATATTATTATCAATTGATTTAATATGTAATTCTTTCGCTGCTTCGGCAATATTCTTGCCGGGTATCATTGCATCTCCAATGCATAACACTTTCATAAATAAAACCCTCCTGTATTATCTCAGTAAATCTTCTAGCCAAGATAACTATGTCATTTTCGAAGTTGTCATATAATTAATCAACTTTTTTATTATATTAACTTAATATTATTCTATTATCTTTTAAAAATTCTGAAATTGTATTTGCTAACAATTCAATTTTCCTGGACTTCGGAAATTCTATCTCCATAGTTGGGTTTTCTGGTTTGATCAAATAATCAATTCCATGTTCTTTCACTATCCAGCCTGAATCATCTATTAATGCACTTACAGAAACTACTGGTATTTGAAATCTTTTGGCTACCTTGGCCACTCCAATAGGAGTTTTGCCATAAATCGTAGAACCATTTATCTCGCCTTCTCCAGTAATTACCAAATCAGAATCTTGCACTATTTTCTCCAATTGAACAGTATTTATTACTATATCTATCCCTGGCTTTAATTCTGCATTCAGAAAAGCCATTAAGCCGGCACCAAGTCCGCCGGCAGCACCTGCTCCGGGTATATTTTTGATATCTTTGTCTAAATCCCGTTTTATTATGTCAGCAAAATGAGATAAAGCATTATCGAGAGTAACAATCATTTCTTCTGTGGCACCTTTTTGAGGACCATATATACGGGAAGCTCCAGTCTCACCACACAAAGGATTTTGGACATCGGAGGCTACCAGTATCTTTGTTTTACCGATACGTTCATCCATGCCAGATATATCAATATGGTCCAAATTAGCTAACTGTGCACCGCCAAAACCAATCTCATCGTTATTTTTATCTAATAACTGAACACCTAAGGCCTGTACCATACCGGCTCCTCCATCATTGGTTGCACTTCCGCCAATGCCAATGATCATCTTTTGGCAACCATGATCCAGGGCAGCCTTAATCAATTGTCCGGTACCATAAGTTGTAGTAATCATAGGATTTTTTCTGTCCGGTGGGACTAAAGGAAGTCCTGATGCAGATGCCATTTCTATGGCTGCCGTCGTTTGCTCCCCTAAAATTCCAAAAGAAGCAATTACTGGTTCAGCTAATGGGCCAATCACCTCTTTATCATATATTTTCCCCTGGGTAGCATTTACCAGACATTGCACAGTTCCCTCTCCGCCATCAGCCATGGGCATTTTTTCTACTAAGGCCTCTGGATATGTCCTTTTAACACCTGTTTCTATAGCATTGGAAACTTCAATGGCAGTCAAGCTTCCCTTGAAAGAATCTGGGGCAATAACAATTTTCATTTTA